>JAAELM010000001.1 GCA_024226635.1 Oceanicoccus sp.
ACTGGTAAAAACCTGACTCTTACTGGAGGCAATGGTGATGCTTCGATTAACAGCTACGTCTGTAATAACTGTTCTGCCACTGCCGATGCGAGCGTGTCAGTCAATGGGAATATGGTTTCTGTAACTGTCGCCGATGGTGGTTTGAGCATCCTTGGCGGTTCTGCCTCCTCAGCTTCGGTGGATGCCTCCGGGTCAGCAATAGCAATAGTGAAAACAGGTAGTTTGCTAGATGCCAGTCAGGACATGACTGTAAACGTTTCGGGCAATGTCAACGTACAGGGGGGAGTTGCGCTTGCAAACGGTGGCAATGCATTTAATGCGGGTGTGTTGAATAGTTCTTCCGCTACTGCAAATGCTTCGATTGTAGTCGGTAATGACCTGACGCTGGATGCCGGGAGCTTGTCGGTCGCCGGTGGTACTGCGACAGCGACGCCTGGGGTGGGCACTAATACCAGGATTGCGGTGGCTTCCGCCGCGGCGATTGTCAATGTGGGGGGTATTGCCAGTATCGATGCTAATGCCGGAGGTGTTACCATTAGCAAAGGCATAGAAACAGCCTCACCAGCGGTACTACCCGACGTGATTACCGTGGATTCGGGAGTTGCGATTACCGTTGGTTCACTCAATCTTACTGCTACTTCGACTATCAATGCTACGTCTGCGAGTATTTCGGTAGCCAGTGATGCCAGTTTCGATGGTGGTGTAACAGTAGCAATTGATGCCGCGAGTACATTAACTGTAGGGGGTAATCTGAGTATAGCTGGTGGCAGTTCTCTGAATGTTAATAATGCCAATTATTATTCTCTTGGTGGAACCAGCCTTTCGTTGATTGCCGGTAATAATCTATCAATTAATGTAGGAATAGGATCTACAGTCAGTCCTCTTGCTGCAAACGTCAATTTAAATGCCGGTAACAATGTCGTTGTCAATAATGACATTGTGTTAGCCAATAACAGCCTGAATCTTGCGGCAGATTTTGATGGAAACAATCTGGGTAATGTTACGATTAATGGTTCTACAAGTGAGCCTGTTACTGTAAAAACTAATGGTACTTTGACTGTCACAGGCCAGGATTTTAGTGTAAATGGAGCGGATTTCGGTACTTTAGGTACATCTACAAGTCAGTTGGCTACTGTCAGCGCCGAGGGTGACAATGTTGTTGTAAACATCACTGGAGATATGCTTGTTCAGGGCGGTCAGGTTAACCTTGACGTGAATATTGGTTCTTCAGGTGCAGGGGGTACAACGAAGACAGTCAATGCTTCCGCGGAAGTTACTGGAACCTCGTCGGTGAGCATTACTGCGGACAATTTGACTGTTCAGGGTGGGGTAGCCAGTGCGTCGGTTTCAGGTAGCAATTATTCTTCTTCTGTTACTGCGCTGGCGAATGCCAAGGTTTCAACATCAGGAGGTAATCTGTCACTTACAGTTACAGGTGGCATAAACCTGCTCGCTGGTACTGCTAATGCGGCGGCATTATCAACTAGTGCCTTTACGTCTGATCAGGCGGTGGCTCAGGCTAACGCCGAATTGACAGCCAGTGGCAATGTGACAATTAATCCATCGGGATCACTGACATTAACTTCGGGCACGAGTACCACCACGACCTCAATTAATGGGGGCACTGCCAGCGCCACTGCCAACGCCAGCCTTAGTGGTGCCGCTTTGACTGCGATGACCACTGGCAATATTAGCCTGACAAGTGCGCAGGTGGCTTTAACAAACGCCGCATCGTTTAGCGCTGGTGCCAGCTTTAATTTTAATGGTGGTAGCATTGTGACTGGTGGCAATCTGGATATCGTGGCCGGTAATTCGTTAACTATTAATGGCGGATTAAATGTCAGTGGCAGCAGTCTTGTACTTTCAGCGGGTAGTAACCTCGATCTCAACACCAATCTCGGTAGCAGCGCTTCAAGATTGAACCATAATGTCACGCTGATAGGTCAGAGCATTAATGTCAATGACGATATATACCTGGGCAACAATACTCTAACCCTGGCTGGTAATACCGCGACCGGTTCTATCAATATTGAAAACTCATCGTTAAACAGACATGTCAAGGTCGACACCCAGGGTCTACTCTCGGTAACGGGCAATAAACTAAATATTAGCAATGTTTTAACTGGCTATTCGGGCACGACTTTCTCAGTTGTCGGCGTGAACGCAGGCACAATTGATGTCGTTATCAACGGCGACATGACTGTCCAGGCCGGTGATTTTCTATCTACTGGGGCTGGCACACCGGTATCGGTGGATACTACGGTTGTTGCTTCCGGCAATATTTCTGTTTCGGCCAGGAGTTTAAATGTGCTTGCCGGCGATGTGAATGTAATGGCCTCTGGGGGGGGTAGCCCGAACCCGGTAACCGCAGCTGCCGAACTAACCGCCGGCGGTAACCTGACGGTAAATGTCACTAACGCCTTCAATATGGCTGCCGGCAGTGCTTCAGCCAATGCATCGAGTACTGATGCGGCAACAGCGCAGGCTAATTCGACCGTATCAGCGGGAAGTAATCTCAGTATTCAGGCAGCGTCAGCAACGATTAGCGGTGGAACTGAAACAACGGGTGGAACCGGAAGTGTCGCAGCGTTCGCAACCGCCAGTTTGAATGCCGGGACTGGTTTATCTATAGTGGCTACAGGCGATATTACTGCAAGTAAAGCAGATATCTCTGGTGCCGGGGTCTATATTTCCGCCGGTAACAATTTTAATCTGCTCACAAGTAGCACCACTATTGGTAGCGGTACAGTTTCCGGTATCAGTGGCGACAGTTTATTACTCAGTACCATGAGCAATGAAGGCATAGCCTTGCCGGCGAGTAATAACCCCAATGCAAAATTCGAGGCTGGTGGCACTATGGTAACAGGCGATATTACCCTGACCGGTAGCAATTCCTATCTGTGGTTTAGCGCCGACACGCTCACCGTCAATTCTATAACGGCACCGGCAGCGCCATTGTTAGTGCAATATTCGCCATTTACTATAACTAATACCATCGGTGTAGAAGATATAGAATCTCTGGCCGAGCAGACTAATTACAATAATCTGAATCATTTTAGTACGCTTCCTGCGACTACTATTGCAATAGGTGGTACCCAGCAAACCGGCAGTATATCGGTTGGAAATAATGGTGTAATGAATTTAGGTGCGAAGAATATTATTTTTCTGAACACACCGAACGATGTTAATTCTCTCGATAATATTATCACTACCGGAACGGTTGCCGATAGTGGCATTGTTGCTTCGTTAGCTTCAGTTTTCGTTAGTCCCCGGCTGGAAAACATAGATGTCGATAACAGTAGCTGGTGGCTGGAAGAACAGGAACGCGAAAGATTGCTAGTAGAAAATGAAACCGATGATAGTAGCGGCATGTGTACGGCACTGTGATGATAGTTACCAGGCGATTTTTATTACTGATGGTATTGATTTTTTCATCCGGGTTGCTGGCTCAGACAGAGAAGCCTGCCGGTACAGTACAGGTATTAAAGGGACGTGCGACTGCGACTTCAGCGGGCGGAGATATTCGCAATATAACAAAAGGCAGTAAACTTTATTCCAGTGAAACTATTTCAACAGCGTCCGGCAGTTATTCCCGCTTATTGCTTAAAGATCAGTCGTGGATTATGTTGCGTCCTGATTCGCGATTTTATCTGCAAAACGTAAAATATGAGGAAGATACTCAGGATGGATTCGGGTTCTTTTCCTTGTTAAAAGGCGGCTTTCGCGCAGTTTCCGGGCTCATATTCGATAAACCTAAATATCGTTATAGTACAGCAGTAGCGACCATTGGTATTCGTGGCACCAGTTTTATGGTCAGAATTTGTAATGGTGATTGTTACGATATTCAA
>JAAELM010000002.1 GCA_024226635.1 Oceanicoccus sp.
GGTTAGCATTATCGCCATCAGGATCATCACTAGCAGCACCATTCAGAGTGACGGTCTCTCCTAATAATATGCTCTGGTTAGCCCCCGCATTAGCAGTTGGCAATTGGTTGATTGGCTCAGGCAGACCAAAAGTTTCGCGCAGATGTGCCCGCGCCTCATCAGAACTAACCAAATCCGCCACAAGCTCAGCTACCTGGCTATCAAAATCGTCACTAGCAAAAAAGCTGAGGCTGTCAGATTCGGCAACCTCCAGACTTGAACTATGGGCATTATCACCTATCTCAATGGTCGTTCTATCATCGTCAACATCCAGACTTTGTAATAGCCTGGCAATATTAGTGGCCACAACATTGTCAACTATTTCAACCGCAACACCCGCCATTAACTGGGGCGTGACAGTGCTCACGGCTGAAACAGGCGGGAAATCCAGTGACCCGACAGAGAAAATAATAGTCTCACCCAGTACGTATTGAAACTCACCGTCACTATTGGTAAAACCACTTTGACTCTCTGTACGAAAGGCCAGGTTACTGACCGGGCTATCGATAAACTGGCCAGTCCTAATAGTAGGCTCGCCCGGGTCTGCCCCGGAGCAACCGCCAACCAACGCGATTACTGCAAGAAAAAATATTATCTTAAATACTGCATTGCTCATGTCAAACCCCGAAATGTTGTTGTATTCAGACTTACCGCTCACTTCTGCCCCTTGGGCAACCAGCCTGAAGCTGGTAAAGGAGAGCCGCTATGTGTATTTCTGTTGTTATTGCCGCTGGTTAATTTACCAACACCAGATGCTAAAAAGGGCGCCTATAAAGGCGCCCGAAACGAGAATTATTCTCAAGGATTTTACGAATAATTAGCTGCGCTTACGACCAATACCCGCAAGTCCAACCAATGCAGAGCCAAACAACCATGCAGCAGCAGGAACAGGTACAGCAGAAACTTCACTGCCAACTGTTACAGTAAACGTACCCACGTTATACAAGGTACCACCAAGAGGACTAGGCGATGCAGAGTTAACACTATAATCGATTTCAGCGCCTGTAGTTTCACCGCCTAGCCAAGTATGATTTGAAAGGCCTGCAATAGGCGTTACTTGACCAACTGCAACAGCTCCATTACAGGTCATAGGTGAGGCGCTAGTATTAGTACAGGCTGTACGAGTCTGTGTACCTGAAGTGTTTGCCGTGTCAAGTTCAATATCCACGGTGATAATACCAGTGATGGGGATAATACCTGACATCAATTGCTGTGAATCCAAAACCATGCCGGTGGCGGACACCATACCGGTGTCAGTATCCATGGTACCTGTTCCCGGAGTCAACGTAGTTACACTACCAGAAAGATTTTGAAGCGATGTTGTTGTAGATGTAGTCATTTCTACAGTGATGTTATAAACAGCAGCACTGGCTTGAGTAGCAGCCAAAGTTAAGGCAGAAACGGCTAATAGTGAGTATACTTTTTTCATTATAATTTCCTCAAAGGGTTATTTTTTATTGTTAGAGGGGCAACCCAGCCATCTTTAA
>JAAELM010000003.1 GCA_024226635.1 Oceanicoccus sp.
ATAAAAAAAAATTAATTTTTTTTGTTTACATCCTTAAGCTAATTGTGTACATTTTCTAACGATTAATCTTGTTTATAAGTTTAATCGTATATTCTTCAGGTTTTAGTTAGTACCGAATTTAAGAGTCTTGAGTAGTGAGATTCACTAGTCTCACAACTATTGTTCTTTGTTTTTTTCGCTTGTGCCTGCGTTTCATGTTCGATGGAACGTTTAAGGTGAACCAAATTAATTTCTTGTTCTCAAAAAATGTGCTGTTACGCAAGGATTAAAAGAGAAATAGTAGCTTTTTAATTTTTTCGCTACTGTTAGAGGTTGATTTGAGAAAGGCGTTCGTAAGTTAAGGATATGGAATACATCAGAAATTTCATATGCTTAACACTTCGGCAGAGTTTGCTCTTAGCGTGCGATTGTGCAACGTTAACCAGAATTTAGCCGTTGGATAGTCTTTTGTCGCGATAGCGGCCTAACTTGTTTGTTGTAGAATCATTCAACTTGAAGGGGGGTTGAAGGTCATGTCAAATCAAAAACATTCATTCAAATCTATTTTTCCAGTATTACTCGTACTTATATTCCTTTGCGCTAATCCGGTGTACGCAGGTACAGTTACCGATACAGGTACAAACGGTACCAATGGTACCAATGGTGTGGCAGGTGATCCTGGCTCTGCAGGTACAGCTGGAACTGCGGGCAATGATGCCACTGCCAATGCAACTACATTGAATACCGACGCTTCTAACACTGCAAATGCCAATGGTGGACATGGCGGTTATGGTGGGTATGGCGGTAGTGGTGTTGATGGCGTTGATCCCGGCAGTGATGCTGACGGTGGAAACGGTGGTGATGGCGGTGATGGCGGTGCTGCAGACGCCACGGCTAGCACCACGGTAAACAGTGGCAATGGTTCAGCTACCGCGAACGCCACTGGCGGTTCTGGAAGAAGTGGCGGAAACGGCGGTGCTGCTGCTGGCGCTGGAACTGACGGTACTGGTGGCGATGGTGGCAATGGAGGTGATGCCACCGCATCTGCGGAAGTCGATAATAGCTCCAGCGGTTCTGCTACTGTAAATGCGACGGCAACGGGCGGGACTGGTGGTAACGGCGGCAATAATGGTGGTAACGCTGGCAATGGTGGCAGCGCCACTCTGGGTACGGTAAGTGGGGCCTCCATTGGTGGTACAGTCAACGTGACCGGTACAGCCACAGGAGGTAATGGCGGCAGCAGTACCGGTACCGGTAGCAGCGGTGCGGCCGGTAGCGGCGCCAGTGTGACACTGACCAATAAAGTTGGTGGTTCTACTTCAGGCAATTTAACACTGACCCAGACAGCTACGGGCGGGAACAGCGGAAATGTTTATGATGGGGCCAGTGGGACAGCAGGGGCGGCGTTCAGCTCTCTGAGCAAGTCTACCAGTGCATCTTTCAACGCTGTATTTACCAACGCTTTTGGAGGTAGTGGCGGATGGCGTAACTCGGCGAGCGGTACGGCGGCTGATGGTGCTGCAGGTACCGCGATAAGTAGTGCAACTAATGACGCCGGCACCGCGCAGGCATACACAGATGCACGTGGCGGTACTGGAGGTTATGGCACGGGTGGCGCGGATGGTGGTGCTGGCGGCGCAGCAGTATCTACGGCCACAGCCACTACCAGCGGCGACGGCAACAGTGTAGATGTGGATGGAAATGCTTATTATTATTATGGTAGCGGTGGAGATGTTAACAGTGGTACAGGCAGTCAGGCGGGTGCCGGTGGTAGCTCTACCAGTGTCTCTACTGGAACAGCCAGTGGTAACAGCTATGTCAATGTGAATGACGATGTACGCGGCGGCAGCGGCGGTAATGTTAACAGTGGCACCGGCAGCGGTGGAGCGGGCGGTGTTGCCAGCTCAA
>JAAELM010000004.1 GCA_024226635.1 Oceanicoccus sp.
CATAGATGGCAGTTTGGCCGCCAATGCAGTACCACTCTCACCCACCTTAAATGGCGCAACACTTACCGAAACAGAAACAAGCACGGGCAACAACATCAGCTCAGCCTTTACACGTACCGATGGCTCTGGTTGTTTACCCTACGCGCATATAGACGTGCAGGTAAGCAACAGTGGTCAGGTTTGCGACAATAAGCTAATCTACTACGTAGAGGTGTGCAACATAGGTACAGCAGATTTTGAGATGGACGCTATTACCCCATATCCAGATGCCAGTTTTGTATTAGAAGAGACCCAACTGGTAGGCAGCGATCCCTTTGTGGGCAGTACCCTTCCTGCAGGTGCATGCGCCACCTACCATTACACCTATGACTTAGAGTTTGCTACCCCGGGTATCACCTATCACTTTAGTGTGGATGTGAAGGAAGTAGTACTTGGTAGTACTTGCCCGGACGTAAGCACCACCGTGGTAGATGTAGTAGCAGCCGGTTATACCTGGATGGATCGCAATCTGGGTGCCAGTCAGGCGGCTACTTCCAGTACCGATGCGCTGAGCTATGGCGACCTCTACCAATGGGGCCGTTGTGCAGATGGGCATGAAATACGTACTTCAAGTACCACCACTACCAATGCCACCACAGCTGTACCAAGCCAAGGCAATAGCTGGGATGGCAAATTTATCACAGAAGGCAGCAGCCCTTATGACTGGTTGGCTACACAAGACGATAATCTATGGCAGGGTGTAAGCGGCACCAACAACCCCTGCCCGGCCGGTTACCGTTTGCCAACCGAAGCAGAACTGCAGGCCTTAGACGATTCGTTTAGCCCGAATAACAGTGCTGGTGCTTACGCCTCTCCGGTAAAAATGCCTGTGGCGGGCAACCGCAACTACAACGATGGCAGCCTCGGCACTGTTGGCAGCTTCGGCCGCTATTGGAGTAGTACGGTGAGTGGCACCGTCGCCCGCTACCTGTACTTCCGCAGCAGCAGTGCCTCCATGTCCACCAGCTACCGTGCAAACGGTCTCTCGGTGCGCTGCCTCAAGGATGGTTATGTTGCCACTTGTCACGACAATACCACCACCGTAGTAGATGTAGCAGCAGGCGGTAATACCTGGATGGACCGCAACCTGGGGGCTACGGCGGTAACAACAGCAGATCGCTCTACTTACGCTAATGACGCTGCTTATATTGCTGCGCAAAGTGCCTCTTTTGGCGACCTATACCAATGGGGCCGTTGTGCAGATGGGCATCAAATACGTACTTCAAGTACGACCAGCGTCAATGCCACCACAGCTTCGCCTTCTTTGGGCAATAGCTGGGATGGCAAATTTATCACAGAAGGCAGCAGTCCTTATGACTGGTTGGCTACACAAGACGATAATCTATGGCAGGGTGTAAGCGGTACCAACAACCCCTGCCCGGCAGGTTACAGAATACCTACTGAAACAGAACTGCAGGCCTTAGACGACTCGTTTAGCCCGAATACCAGTGCTGGTGCTTACGCCTCTCCGGTAAAGATGCCTGTGGCGGGCTACCGCCCCAACAGCAATGGCAGCCTCACCAGTGTTGGCAGCTTCGGCTACTATTGGAGTAGTACGGCGGCGGGCGCCGGCGCCCGCCGCCTGTTCTTCCGCAGCACCTTTTCCGGCATGGGCAACGACCACCGTGCAAACCGTGCAGGCGGTCGCTCAGTGCGCTGCCTTAAGGATTGATACTTTTGATTTAAACTTTTAGTTTTTACAAACAATGAAAATGAAAAATATCTATAATAA
>JAAELM010000005.1 GCA_024226635.1 Oceanicoccus sp.
ACCGCCGTATCCAGGGCGACTAGCTGCAATCGCAGTCTCTTCTTGTGAGACGGTTGCACGCCAGCGGTGCGCCCGGTTTCATAAAAGCGGCGCAGTCCTTTGTGTTTGAATGTGTTGATCACACCTTTAGTGTAGCGTGTTGCGCGTCATGCAACAACCCTTGTTGTATGCCCGACATGGTAGTCGGCTAGCAGGTGCCAGTCCAGCCATAGCCAACTTAACTCTGGAGAAGACACTGGTGTCACTCAATAGCTGGTACGTTGGCTGGGCAGGTTACTTTGCAAGGGGGGCGGGGTCAGGCCTGACCCTCTCCTCGCTTTGACTGGCCAGGCCAAGGGTAGCCGATAACGTTCTAGTGCGTAGTCCGGCGCTGGATGCAAATCCCGGACAGTCAGGCATAGGCCCTAGAAATAGTCGCCCGAGCAAGCTTACCCAAAAACCCCAATTGCGCCTATAAATACCGCCTCTACTTTGTCTCTGGTGCGTAATGGCCGCCTCCACCATTGATTGAATGACGTCAACATTTAGTGGCTCATTTGTTCTTTGGTTAGCACATAACGCCGCCATAACCGGTTTGGGTAAAGTGGCGGCCTTTTTGCGTCAGCGAAAAAGATGACGCTTTACCCAAATCCGAGTTCATAGCCCTGTTAGCACTTGACTTAAATGTATATGATGGCAATATACATAAATGATCAAATGGGACCAAGTTAAAGGCTTTGACTGGGACGCTGGAAACGAGCGGAAAAGCGTGGATAAACATGCTGTTAGCCGATTTGAGGCGGAGCAGGTGTTTTTTAACCAACCGCTGTTGCTTTGGGATGATGCAAAACATAGCCAAAACGAAGAGCGATACCATGCCCTTGGAAGAGCCAATGATGCTCGATTGCTGCATATAACCTTTACATTACGCTCTGATGATACATTGATCCGTGTTATTTCAGCTCGTGATATGCACCGAAAAGAGAGAGTTATTTATGAGCAAAATTAGAAGCACTCCTAAATTTAAAACTGAAGCAGAAGAGCGAGCCTTTTGGGAAAAACATGATTCCAGTGATTATGTTGACTGGAAACAAGCTCAATCTGTTTCAATGCCACATTTGAAACCCTCAACTAAAACCATTTCACTCAGGCTACCAGAAGGCTTATTGGACAGCATTAAGATTGAAGCCAATAAACGCGATATGCCTTACCAGTCCCTTATCAAAGCTTGGCTTGCTGACGATGTTAAGCAAAGCCGCAATGCTTGATTGGTG
>JAAELM010000006.1 GCA_024226635.1 Oceanicoccus sp.
AAATATTGATCGGGACATTGCCCTGCTTCATAAACGAATCGTAGAAGCAGCCAGCCGCGCGTAAATAACACAGCTGACTGATTGCTGCGGGGCATCAGAGCCCCGCAGAGGTTTAAGTTAGAACCTATAGCCAAATTCAACGGCTACTGTACGGGGGGCGTCTACCGTTGCCACATATGACCCAATAAACAGTGGAGCTCCGACGCTAACTCCGCTTGTGGTTTCGTCGGTTAGGTTTTTCCCGACTAAGGCGATATTCCAGTCTTGATCTCTGCTGGCTAGCCCCAGTCTGGCATTAACCTTGATATAGGATTCCTGAATGGTATTAGAGTCTAGTGACTGATCCATATAGTATTCATCTTCATAATTCACATCCAGGTCTGCCAGCAAAATCATATTCTCACCCAGTGGGTAATTAAAATTGGTGACAAAGCTGCCGGACCATCTTGGCGCGCGTTCGGTTGTCTTGCCTGTCAAGTCTTTAGTGTAGATGTAATTGTTGTACTGGGATGGATTATCCTCGAATGCAACCACGGTACAGCCATCAATAACCGCGTCAGATTGGTTTTCCGGGTTACCCAAGTTGTAGTAAGCTAGTTTCTGTTCTGGTGCGCAGTTCGCATCAGCAAAATCATCGTACCTAGACTCCAGATAGGCCACTGAAAAACTAAACAGCAGGGCTGGGTTAACAATCATTTTAAAGTCAATTTCTATACCCTGGCTGGTTGATTCAGAGGCATTGCCCACGGTAAAGCCATCAGTGGCGAAGCTACTGACCTGACGATCTGAGAAGTTATTATAAAACAGTGCCACATTGAGATTGGCGGCGCCGTCCAGCAGATCCATCTTGGTACCTAGTTCGATGCCATCAACTTGCTCATCATCAAATTCAAAGGATGAAGCATCCGGGCTTGCCATCGCGGCGTTATAGCCTCCACTTTTATATCCGCGGGTGACCTTGAAGTAGGCCATTGCCATATCGCTGTAATCCCATTTGAAATTGATAGTGGGAGAGAGGTTGTTGGTTGTACGCTCTTGATCGAGAACGCCGGTACCTCGGTTGGCGAGAGTGTTGGCAAATGCCTCCAAGTCATGGTCTACTAAATAGGTGTCAAACTCGGCTGTGTAAAGTTCAATAAGGGCCGCCTTTTTTTCATAGGCATAGCGTAAACCGCCAGTCACGGACCATGTATCGGTAAACTGCCAGGTCAATTGCCCGTACACTGCTGCTGTATCGCTGTGCTGGGTAAAATTGTTAATCGGGGAGAATGGGTCAACAATATTTTCACCGATTAGCTGGCCGGCATCAACATTGTTTTTTTGTGACAACTCCAAATGCTGGGTCTCGAGGTAGAGGCCGACAATAAAGTCCAGGTCTCCGCCTCCTTGTGATGTGAGCCTGAATTCCTGGCTAGTCTGGTCGAATGTTTCGGCAGGGTTAGTTTCTATAAACAGAATATCGCTGAAGTCAGCGTCAGCAAGTACCTCAGACTCATAATCGCTATAGCCGGTTATGGATGTCAGGGAGAAATTTTCCAGGTCCCAGTCAACCTTGATCAAGCCATTTATGCTAGTGGTTTCGACAAATTCCTTGTTGGGGCTGTCCAGAGTGTTTTTGTTGTCAAGCTTGCCATCTTCAATAGGGCTAACCTCGTCAACATGGATGTACTCGCCAAGCGGGCTTGCCCAGATGCCATCAATACCACTTAGCTGGAAGATTGAACCCTCGTTGTATACATTGGCATACTCGAGCTTACTCAAAACCTGGATATTGTCACTGACATCAAACAGTAAGCTGCCGCGTATGGCCTGACTGTCCGATGTAGGTTCCTCTGTGCCCCTTATCAGGTTCTCGACAGTACCGGATTTGTCATTGTGCTTGACTGCAAGTCGCCCAGAGAGGTAGTCGGTCAAAGGGCCAGAGACGACGGCGCTGGCTTCTTTTGAGTCGTACTCAGTTTCGTAACTGAGTCTTACATTACCTTCAAGGGTATTGGTGGGTTTGGCAGATTGAATACTGATGGCTCCCGCCACGGTGTTTTTACCAAATAATGTGCCCTGCGGGCCTTTGAGTACTTCCACCGCAGCCAGATCAAGAAATGGCACCATAAACTGACGGGAGCGGCCTGCGTAAATACCGTCGATAAACATACCAACGGATTGCTCAAAGCCAGAGTTGTTTCCAGAGCCGACGCCACGAATAACGATAAACCCGGCGCTTTGACCGGTGGCACTGGTTATTTTGAGGTTTGGCACATAGCTGGACATGTCCTCTAGCCCCTGTATACCCGCATCGGCAATTTTATCTCCGCTAATGGCTGTTACGGCAATGGGAACATCTTGCAGGCTTTCGGCCCGCTTTTGGGCGGTGACAACAACTTCCTCCAGGCTCAGGCCCTCGGCAACACTTTGGGGTAGCCATGTGGCCCCCAGGATTGCAACTAATGCACTGGCTGTCAGCGACGAGTTCTTTCTTCTGTGTAGTAGGCTTTCTAAATTCATAAGTAAGACCGTTATCATTATTAGTGGTGTGGTTAGGTTAGCTGAGGGGCCGGCCTCTCCGGGCAGTAGGTGCTCCTCAGGTTAGTGTTCTTGTTTATAAGGGTGCTTGGGTGATCTCAGTTAAAACTATCCATACATACTCTATATTCTTTTTTGGTTTCAGGCTTTTATTGATGGCA
>JAAELM010000007.1 GCA_024226635.1 Oceanicoccus sp.
CGGAGCCCATGCGATTGTTAACCAATGACGCACTTGTAGCGCGTTATTCCGATAACGCCATCCTCGTCTAGATTACTCCCCCGGTTTGAATAATAAAATATGGAAATACTGCGTGCTCTGATTTTTACTTTTGGTTATCGCAAAATCTCCGTCCTATTCGCCGTCATCATTATTCAGGTTGGAGAGCTTCTTCTACTTCAGAGGATGTACTCTCTGTTTACGGGCGGTTTTCTGCAACCCTATTCCTACCTTACCTGGGCGGACCGCGCCACCTTTATTGGGTTAAGCCTGTGGATGGATCTGGTTTTGTTTGGCACCCTTGGCGCCGTTTGGTTCTGGCTTGCCCACTGGTTCCGGATACGCCCTCTGCTGGTTGGTTTCAACTATATGTTTTTTGCCTCCTCTGCCATAGGGTTCTGGCTGGCGGTCAAATATAACGTGCTGTCGTATTTCAACGATACTCTCAATTTTCTAATCATTCAGAATTTAGGTGGCGGTAGCCTGGTCGAATCCCTTACCTATATCACAAATGAAGCCTCCATTTTTGGTTTGTCACTGATCGCCGTGGCAGTCCTGTTCCTAGCCGGGTTGCACATAACCACCAAGCTTGAGGAGGCCGGCACGGTTTCTCCAAGGTTTATCCTGA
>JAAELM010000008.1 GCA_024226635.1 Oceanicoccus sp.
AACCAATAGGAGAAAAGGAGTGGCATGTAGGTTGTATGGTGGCACGGACAAACGAGTTTGTCCATGCCACCCGGATAAAGGTAGATACTTATTGCTTTTCTACGGAACGTACAGGATGAGTTTTTGGAAAATTTCTGGCAATTTCAGCAGCAGCAGGAGAGCACTCCTGGTGTCCCCACCCGCTTACACTGGTATAGCCGGTTATGTCATAAATGATATTGTCATCTTGAGTGGGGCTGACACCTTTAGGAACATAATCCAGATTGAGTTTGTGGCGTAGCTTCCATGCAATATTGTGGTCCGCGCAAGAGCTGTCACCGCTTACGCCTATCGCTCCCAGAATCTTACCACTGCTGTCGTATAATGCTAAACCACCACCAAATACATTTACTCCTCCAATCTTATAGCCAACCATTGGGTCATTTAACGTTCCTATATTCTCGGATTGCCCGCGATAAGCCACTTCTGTATTAACGGGATTACTATGCTGTAAGCCAAATAAGCTACCGTCAGGTTGTGTTATTGCAAAGAGATTGGCGGTAGACAGTGCGAGCCCGG
>JAAELM010000009.1 GCA_024226635.1 Oceanicoccus sp.
GGAAAACTTTAACCAGCGGCTGGAAACACTGCAAACCCGTAATATCATACTCGTAGGCATGGAAGCGCATGTTTGCGTGCTGCAATCCGCATTACAGCTGCTGGAAAAGAATTACCAGGTGATTATTCCCGCCGATGCGGTTCAATCATCCTCTAAGCTACGCTGGAAAACCGGGCTCAATATTGCTGAAAAGGCAGGCGCAGTTATTTCCAATACCGAGAGTATTTTATTCCAAATGGTCGGTAGAGCGGGTACGGATGATTTCAAGAAACTGCTGGGGCTGATCAAAACATAGCACGCGGGTTATTTTTTCTTACACTTCCCTGCAGCACCACACCCACAACGGCCACCGCAGCCACCTCCTTCCTCGCGATGTGCACCAAGTTCCGGGTGTCGCAGCGAATAAAGACGCGTGATGTGCTGAACCGTAAACCAGAACAGAACCAGCACGGGTACGGCAACTATGGCAATGAGTAAATCTCTCATGATCCCAGGCCTGCAAACCCCATAAAGGAGAGTGATAACAGGCCACCTATCATCAAACTTAATGCCGCGCCCTGCGTGACCGACGGCAGTTTGGCCAGATCCATACGTTCGCGCATACCGGCCATCAATAAAATTGCCAGGGTAAAGCCAGCACCTGCACCGAGTGCATAAACCAGCGATTGCAGGAAATTGTATTCTTTAAAAGTTTGAAATAACGCCAGGCCCAAAATGGCGCAGTTGGTGGTTATCAGCGGCAGGAAAATACCCAGCGAACGAAACAGGCCTGGTGTAAACTTTTTCAGTGTCATCTCGACCAGTTGCACCGACGAAGCAATGACTGCGATGTAGCTGATCAGGCGCAGGTATTCGATACTGTAACTTACCAGTATCTGATTAATAAAATAGGCGCATACCGAACTGATCAACATTACCACCATGGTGGCAATGCCCATGGGGAAAGCTGTTTCCAGTTTGCCCGATACCCCAAGGAATGGGCATAGCCCAAGGAATAACGCGAGCACAAAGTTACTCGCCAGGAAGGCATTGAAGAATATGAAATCGAGACCTGTTGGTTCCATGAGTTAACTCTCCTCCTGTTCTTTACGTTGCCTGAGCCACTCAAACAATAATAGCCAGCCGCCAAGTACGAAAAAACCGCCTGGTGGCAGAATCATCACCACCCACTGCTGATAATGCTCGCCAAACAGATCGAAGCCTAACAGTGTGCCGCTACCGAGGATTTCGCGAACGCTGCCAAGGCAAAGCAATGCCATAGTAAAGCCCGCACCCATAGCAAGGGGGTTTACAAGAGACTTTGCTGGCGGCACTTTTGAAGCGTAGGCTTCAGCCCGACCAAGGATGATGGAGTTGGCAACGAGCAGCTGGATGAAGCCACCCAGA
>JAAELM010000010.1 GCA_024226635.1 Oceanicoccus sp.
CGCCATCAAGCCGCCAAAGGCGCGCCAGAAATAAATTGCGGTTAGCGTGGTGGCAAAGGCCAGGCCAATATAAGAAATTGCCGCGCCCGTTAAACAAATCAGGATAATAGGCTTGCGGCCAAAACGGTCACTTAAACGCCCCCAGAACGGCCCACAAAGGCCATTAAAGATAGAATAGGTGGCGATAATCAGGCCAATTTCAAGGCTGGATGCTCCCATATCCGGTGCCAGAAAAGGCAGGATAGGTATAACAATACCAAAGCCAATCAGGTCGATCAGCACAGTTACAAACAGGAATTTCATAAACAGGCTTCTTGGTTTAAACACTAGAAGCGCACTTTACTGATTTCCCTATCTTATGTATAGCCAGTGGTTATTGCCAAAGTGTGTCGGTTAGTTTGTTGAGCAGGCGGTTACTGTCAGCGGTTTTACTTCGTTTTGTTGACCTTTACGTTAACGTCAAGTAAGCTCCCCATTATCAACTTTTAACAGGGTCTTTCCCCGTAGCTGAATATGCCTAAATCCAAGCAATACACAATCTCCGAGTTAGCCGCAGAGTTTGATATCACTACCCGCACCATCCGCTTTTATGAGGAGAAGGGACTACTGGCCCCCGCCAGAAAGGGTACCAGCCGTGTCTATAGCGGTGCTGATCACACCAAATTAAAACTGATTTTAAGAGGCAAACGCCTCGGTTTTTCGCTGGAGGAAAGCGGCGAAATTATCCGCCTGTATGACCCGGCCCATGGCAACAAGGCACAGCTTAAAAAGCTGATGAAGGCAATACAGGTACGACGTGAGCAGTTGGAAGATCAGTTGGAAGATTTGCAGCTGATGATGTCAGAGTTGGATCAGGTAGAACAGCGGGCGGCTGAAACGCTTAAAAAACCCTAGCTGAAGCTCCTAAAAACGCTAAAAGGACAGAGTCAATGAATACCCCTTACCCCACCTTAAACTTTAACCTCGGCCAAGACATCGACATGCTTCGCGATGCGGCTTATAAGTTTTGCCAGGATGAAATAGCGCCCCGTGCACAAGCGATTGATGCGGACAATACCTTCCCCATGGACCTGTGGAAAAAAATGGGTGATATGGGTTTGTTAGGTATCACCGTTGATGAAGCCTATGGCGGCAGCAATATGGGCTATCTGGCCCATGCGGTAGTGATGGAAGAAATTTCACGGGCTTCCGCTTCGGTGGGTTTATCCTACGGTGCCCATTCCAATTTATGCGTTAACCAGATTTTTAAAAACGGTACCGATGCGCAAAAAGAAAAATACCTGCCCAAATTATGCTCCGGTGAACATATCGGCGCTTTGGCTATGTCCGAGCCCAATGCCGGTTCCGATGTGGTCAGCCTAAAATTAAAAGCCGAAAAGCAGGGCGATCACTATATTCTGAACGGCAATAAAATGTGGATCACCAATGGCCCCGATGCCAACACCTATGTGATCTATGCCAAAACCGATAGTAGTGCCGGCTCCCGTGGAATTACCGCCTTCATTGTTGAACGTGATACCAAAGGTTTTAGCCAGCATCAAAAACTCGACAAACTGGGCATGCGTGGCTCTAACACCTGTGAACTGGTGTTCGAAAATGCCGAAGTTCCCGCAGAAAATATTCTGGGTAAAGAGGGTGGTGGTGTTGCGGTATTACTGAGCGGCCTGGATTTTGAACGGGCCGTGCTGGCAGGCGGCCCACTGGGTATTATGCAAGCCTGTATGGATCTGGTGGTCCCCTATATCCATGACCGCAAACAATTTAACCAAAGTATTGGTGAATTCCAATTAGTGCAGGGCAAAGTAGCGGATATGTATGCGGAGCTGGCCGCCTCCCGCGCTTATCTGTATGCCGTGGCCCAAGCCTGTGACCGCGGTCAGGAAAGCCGCAAAGATTGTGCGGGGGTGATTCTATTTGTCGCCGAGCGCGCCACACAAAAAGCGTTAGATTCCATTCAGTTACTCGGTGGCAATGGATATATCAATGAATTCCCCGCGGGTCGTTTATTGCGCGATGCCAAACTGTATGAAATTGGTGCCGGCACCTCGGAAATTCGTCGCATGTTAATTGGCCGTGAGTTATTCAACGAAACCCAATAATTTTTAGGGAAAACAGGATGCCCGCTATGCCTCTTATTCAATCAAAAATTAATACTCGCTCAGCAGAGTTTAAAGCCAACACTGCACATATGCAGCTGCAGGTGGATGACCTGCGCCAGAAGCTGGAAACTATTAAACTGGGTGGAGGTGAAAAGTCCCGGCAGCGGCATCTGGCCCGGGGTAAATTACTGCCCCGTGATCGGGTGGCGGGTTTATTGGATCCCGGTTCGCCTTTTTTAGAAATTTCGCAACTGGCCGCCATGAATGTTTACGATGAAGATGTCCACTGCGCTGGTGTTATCGCAGGTATTGGCAGAGTCAGCGGCCAGGAGTGCATGATTGTGGCTAATGATGCCACAGTAAAAGGTGGCAGTTATTATCCTCTCACCGTAAAAAAACATGTACGGGCGCAAACCATTGCCGAGGAAAATAATTTGCCCTGTATTTATCTGGTAGATTCCGGCGGTGCCAATCTTCCCCGCCAGGATGATGTGTTTCCGGATCGCGAGCACTTTGGTCGTATCTTCTTTAACCAGGCCAATATGTCGGCGCAAAATATTCCGCAAATTGCTGTGGTGATGGGATCTTGTACCGCCGGCGGTGCTTATGTTCCTTCTATGGCCGATGAATCCATCATTGTAAAACAGCAGGGCACCATCTTTCTTGGTGGGCCACCGTTGGTTAAAGCGGCCACCGGCGAAATAGTATCGGCAGAAGATTTAGGCGGAGCCGATGTTCATTGCCGCACCTCCGGTGTTGCCGATCATTTAGCGCAAAACGACCACCATGCCTTAGAGCTGGCAAGAAATTCGGTGGCCAGGCTTAACCGCGTTAAACCGCTGGCCTTAGATGTAACAGAGCCTGTTGAACCGCTGTTTGATCGCCAGGAAATTTACGGCATTATCCCCAAAGACACGCGCCAGCCCTACGATGTTAGAGAGATTATTGCCCGCATTGTCGATGGCTCCGACTTTGATGAGTTTAAAGCCCTTTACGGTTCAACCCTGGTCTGTGGCTTTGCGCGTATTTCTGGCTACCCGATTGGTATAGTCGCCAATAACGGTATTTTATTTGGCGAGTCTGCACAAAAGGGTGCGCACTTTGTTGAACTCTGTGCACAGCGAAAAATCCCTCTTGTCTTCCTGCAAAATATCACCGGCTTTATGGTCGGCAAACAGTACGAAAATGATGGTATAGCCAAACATGGCGCCAAAATGGTCACCGCAGTCGCCACCGCAAAAGTTCCTAAATTTACCGTATTGATTGGCGGTTCTTTTGGCGCTGGCAACTACGGTATGTGTGGCAGGGCCTATGATCCACGCTTTATGTTTATGTGGCCCAATGCCCGCATATCAGTAATGGGTGGTGAACAGGCGGCGGGTGTACTAGCGCAAGTAAAGCGTGACCAAAAAACCAAGGCCGGTGAATCCTGGAGCGAGAGCGAAGAGGCTGAATTTAAGCAACCCATCATCGACAACTACGAACGGCAAGGGCATCCCTATTATGCCTCAGCCCGACTGTGGGACGATGGTGTAATAGACCCGGCACAAACCCGTGAAGTATTGGCCCTTGCCATCTCAGCAAGCCTCAACAAAGAGGTGGAAGACACAAAATTTGGGGTATTCCGCATGTAAGCCCCCATCCACCGACCAACGTCATTCCCGCCTTCGCGGGAATGACGGAGTATTATTTGCGGGAATGACAGAAAACACTTTAATCACATTAAGGAAAAATTATGAACTTTGTAACAACCACCCTCGATAACCGCGGCGTTGCTACAGTCACCTTAAATAATCCTGCAAAGCATAATGCTTTCGATGATGTGGTTATTGGTGAATTAACCGAGGCATTTAATACCCTAAACGACAATGCGGATGTGCGTGTTGTCGTTTTGGCCGCCAAAGGAAAAAATTTTTCCGCCGGCGCAGATCTGGGCTGGATGAAGCGAACCGCTAACTACAGCCGCGAGGAAAATATCGCCGATGCACAAGCGCTTGCCGGCATGCTAAAAACCTTAAACACGATGACCAAACCAACCATTGCCCGCATACAAGGTGCAGCCTTTGGTGGCGCAGTAGGCCTGGTGAGTTGTTGTGATATGGCGGTAGCGGCTGAGCGAGCCGTATTTAGTTTAAGCGAAGTAAAAATCGGTCTGATCCCCGCCACCATTAGCCCCTATGTGATAGCCGCCATTGGCCAGCGTGCTGCCCGTCGATATTTTACAACTGCCGAACGATTTAGTGCCGCTGAGGCTTTAACATTGGGATTAGTATCAAAGCTTGTTAGCACCGAAGAAGAACTTGACCACGCTGTTACTGAATTAGTTAAGCAGTTATTAACCAGTGGGCCGCAAGCGGTAACAGCGGCCAAGCAATTAGCCTTTGATATGGACCGTGAAATTAGCGATCAGCTTATTGCCCAAACCTGCGAGCGTATTGCTGATATTCGCACTTCCCCCGAAGGGCAGGAAGGTCTTACTGCCTTTTTGGAAAAACGTTCACCAGCTTGGGTGCAGTAGCCTATGTCACAACACTACTTTAATAAAATTTTAATAGCCAACCGCGGTGAAATTGCCTGCCGGGTTATTCGCACTGCACGCAAACTCGGTATTAGCACCGTGGCGGTTTACAGTGATGCTGATAAAAATGCCTTGCATGTCAGTATGGCTGATGAAGCGATACATATTGGTGGCGCCCCGTCGCGGGATTCTTATCTGGTTTACGAGCGCGTTATTGATGCCGCGAAAAAAACCGGCGCCGAAGCCATTCACCCCGGTTACGGTTTTCTCTCAGAGAATGCCGAGTTTTGTAAAGCCTGTAAAGATAACGGCATTGTCTTTATCGGTCCCCCTGTTGCTGCTATTGAAGCGATGGGCTCCAAATCCGCCGCCAAAACTATTATGGAAAAAGCAGCAGTACCACTAGTGCCCGGTTATCACGGCGATGATCAAAGTCGCGATGTCCTTAAACAAGCCGCCGATGATATGGGCTATCCGGTATTGTTAAAAGCGGTAGCTGGCGGTGGTGGCAAAGGTATGCGCCAGGTATGGAGTGAATCGGAATTTGATGAAGCACTGGCTGCTGCCAAACGCGAAGCCAACAACAGTTTTGGCAACGACGATATGCTGGTGGAAAAATATTTAACCCAACCCCGCCATGTTGAAATCCAAGTGTTTTGTGACCAGCATGGCAATGCTGTTTATTTATTTGAACGGGACTGCTCCGTACAGCGCCGTCACCAAAAGGTCATTGAAGAAGCACCAGCGCCCGGTATGACAGAAGCCTTACGCACAGCAATGGGAGCGGCGGCTATCCGTTCCGCACAGGCGATTAACTACGAAGGGGCGGGCACGGTAGAGTTTTTACTGGATAGCGATGGCTCATTTTATTTTATGGAAATGAACACACGCTTACAGGTGGAGCACCCTGTTACAGAAATGATTACCAGGCAGGACCTGGTTGAGTGGCAATTGCGTGTTGCCGCTGGTGAAGTACTGCCAGCCACACAGCAGGCATTATCATTAACAGGTCATGCTTTTGAAGCGCGTATTTATGCCGAAGATCCCGATAATGATTTTTTGCCAGCCACCGGCAGCTTGTCCTTTTTACAACCCCCGCAAAACTCTACGCATGTGCGAGTCGATACGGGTGTATTACAAGGCGATGAAGTCAGTGTCTATTACGACCCGATGATAGCCAAACTGATTGTATGGGATGAAAATAGAGACAAGGCCCTGCAGCGATTAACCAAAGCGCTGAAGGAATATCGCATCAGCGGTATAACGACCAATATTGACTTTCTTTATAACCTGGCCAATTCCCAGCCCTTCCGCGATGCAGATTTGGATACCGGCTTTATTGAAAAACACCACGAGGCCATTTTCCATGCTGGCGCAGCGGATCTGGAAAAAGAATTACCGCTGGCCAGCCTTTACTTGATTCTGGAGCAACAACAACAGGCCCGGAAAAAACGCGCACAATCCCACGATGCCAATTCACCCTGGTTTGATGCCAATGGCTGGCGTTTAAATGAAGCACCTGGCCACCGTTTTCAATTACAGATTCACCAACAGGTCTACACCGTTGTTGCAGAGCAATTGGGTACGGGATCAAACAGTCGTTACGCTATAACAGTTAACGGTAAAACCGTTTTGGCCCAGGGCCAGTTGCAAGGCACCGAACTTAGCGCCACCATTGATGGCCACCAATTGCGTGCATCGGTGGCTGCTTACGAGGGTAGCTATAGTCTTTATACCCAGCATAGCGCCTTAAGTTTTAGTGAGGTCAAACCCGACCTGGGCGATACCGATACGGGCACAGACAGCGGTGGTTTAAACGCGCCCATGAATGGTACCATGGTCGCCCTGTTAGTAGAGGCTGATGCAGCCGTGAAAAAAGACGATGCACTATTAGTGATGGAAGCGATGAAAATGGAACACACGATTCGCGCACCTGCTGATGGCAAGGTCATAGAATTTTATTACCAGGCTGGGCAGCTAGTGGACGGTGGCGCCGAGCTCGTCAACTTTGAAGTGGTTGAGTAATAATGAACTACCCAAAAAAAGTCCGTATCGTAGAAGTGGGGCCGCGGGATGGATTGCAAAATGAAAACCAGCCTATCGACACAGCGACAAAAATTCAGCTGATTGAAAAACTGGCCAGTGCTGGAATTAGCTATTTAGAAGCCGGCGCTTTTGTAAACCCTAAATGGGTGCCACAAATGGCAGGCAGTGATGAAGTCTTTATCGGTGTTAAGCGTGCAAGCCATGTTACCTACGCCGCATTAGTGCCTAACCTGAAAGGCTTTGAGCGTGCGGTTGCGGTTAATGCCACTGAGGTTGCTGTTTTTTGCGCCGCCTCTGAAGCGTTCACCCAAAAAAATACCAACTGTTCCATCGACGAAAGTCTTGCCCGGGCAAACAGCGTTATCGATGCCGCCAAAGCTGCAAATATTCCGGTGCGGGGTTATATCTCTTGTGTGGTGGGCTGCCCCTATGAAGGTGATATCGCGCCGGAGAAAGTGACTTATATTGCCAAACGTTTATTGGCAATGGGTTGTTATGAAATTTCTTTGGGCGATACCATCGGTGTCGGCACACCTGCCGCCGTAGCCACCCTGTTAGATGATCTCTTAACCGTCATTCCCGCCGCTCAACTGGCTGTACATTTTCACGATACCTATGGTCAGGCCCTGGCCAATATTTTAGTGGCCTTGCAAGCCGGCATTGCTGTGGTCGACAGTTCTGTTGCGGGTTTGGGCGGCTGCCCCTATGCCAAAGGTGCCTCGGGCAATGTTGCTACCGAAGACCTGGTCTATATGTTAGATGGCATGGCGATTGAAACAGGGGTTGATTTAGCGGCCCTGATTGATACTGGTAATTGGATATCCGGGAAGCTGGGCAGAACATCCTCCTCCAGTGTGGCGCTGGCTAGTATTTCTTAATCATTTGCAAATGGCCCGCCCTGCAGGAGTCGAACCTGCGGCCTTCCCCTTAGGAGGGGGACGCTCTATCCAGCTGAGCTAAGGGCGGAATAAATAACTTCCCAAACAGGAAGGTCGCTGATTTTAAAATATTCTTCTTCTTCTGCCCAGTCCTGATTGATCTTATGACATTATCTGAAAGAC
>JAAELM010000011.1 GCA_024226635.1 Oceanicoccus sp.
AACTATGTCTTAACTATGTCTTAACTATGTCTTAACTATGTCTTAACTATGTCTTAACTATGTCTTAACTGGCTATGCTTTAACTATTTATTAACCATGGAGGCAAGCATGCCCCCCCCAATTCTGGTTACCGAATCTACTCTTACTGAGAGATATCAAACAACGGTACCAGACCCAATTAGAAAGGCGCTTGGCCTTAAAAAGCGCGAGAAAATCCGTTACACCGTTCAGGCTAACGGTGATGTCGTGTTATCCCGTGCCGAGAGCCATGAGGAGGACCCTGTTATGAGCTGTTTTTTAGATTTTATTGCATTAGATATTGCTAATAATCCATCTCGTATTAGCGTGGTGGGTGAAAGTCTGGCTAACCGTATTCAATCACTTGTTGCCGATGTTGAAATCGATCTGGATAGCCCCCTATCAGAGGAGGATGAATAGTATTGACTAACAAGCAATGGGTAATCAATGGATGGACTATCTTTGCGCATCCCCTCTTTCTTGACCAGTTAGAGGTATTAACTGATCAAGTTGAAAAGCTAAAGAAAAAAGATCCTGCAAATTTCAAAAAGAAGAATGCCACTAAGCGATTAGCGGCTATTAATAAGCTCGCGCTGGAAAAAATTCCCCAAGACCCCACACTACCAAAATACCGCCAAGACGATACGCTGGGTGATAGTCGGAAACACTGGTTTCGTGCAAAAATTTTTCAGCAGTACCGGCTGTTTTTTCGCTTTCATAGTGAATCAAAAGTAATTATTTATGTGTGGGTAAATGATGATAAAACCAAGCGAGCCTATGGCAGCAGGACTGATGCTTATTCGATGTTTGAGAAGATGTTAGAGAATGGCAAGCCGCCAGACAGTTGGGAGAAGTTGCTGGAAGAGTCAGATTCTTTTTGAGTAGTCATTCGGGGATGACAAATGGTTTGCGGGAATGACGAAGTGGCGGGGGCTAATCGTAAATGGCCTTTTTCTTCCAGGAATCATCCGGTTTATCTAATTCATCCCACGCCGCTGCAGCTTCCTTTTTACTCTCTTTAGCAGAGGTCTCCAGACTAGAGGCCTGCTGTTCCAGTTCACTGATACGGGCATCATGTATGGCGATGCGGTCACTGTAGAAACCATCGTCGTTTTCATTTTTCATTTTTTCATTGGTCATATGCAGGTAATGGATAGCCAAGCGGGGTTTATCCTGATGAATGGCTTCCTGAATGGGCCCTGCCAATGCATCGGTAGAAGTCTGGACCATTAGCCTGCGTACCTGCTTGCCGTATATCATCGCTTCTTTGCCGCTGATGCGCTGGCTGGCGGCAAGCTTGGAGATAAAGTTATAAAGCCCCTTGAGCATTTTCTGGATTTCTTGAATCTGTGCAACGTCAGTTAGGGTGATAGTGGCATTAGCGGCCGTTTTACCCCTGCACTGCGCCAGGCGCTCCCGGGCACTGGCCAACTTGCTCTTGTAGTCTTCAGTGGGGTTTATTTGTACCAATTGGGAGAATACTTCCACAAGGCAGGTGCAAACCAATACTTGCAGGTCCCGGCTTAGGAAGCCTTCGGGAAAACCATCCAGCATATAGCCGAAATTGCGGGAACGGGTATTAAGCGCAATTTCCAGACGGCGCTTTTCTTTGTTGTTCCTATCAATGGTCTGGATGGTAATGGCCACGGCCACAAGGATAAATAATCCAACCCCAATAGCGACGACAACAGCGGTAGCGGACATAATCTTGCTCTATATCATTAAGTACGGGAATTATCGCGAGAAACAGTATTTATAGCAATTGCTGCATTCTCATTGCCTAGTCTAGCTGGTTTTGCTGAGTTTTTAAGCAAATCCGTCATAAAAAACAGCAACTTAAGGTAAAAATTGAATTTTGGGGTTGACGTTTGCAACGAAGGTTCTTATTATGCGCGCCACTTCAACGGACACCGTCGAAGTAACCCAGCGTCCCCTTCGTCTAGAGGCCTAGGACACCGCCCTTTCACGGCGGTAACAGGGGTTCGAACCCCCTAGGGGACGCCATTTTTTACCTTGCTAACAGCTTTTGTCCTTTGTTAGTAGCTTTGTAACTTCTACCAAGATCTGCTGTTCAGATCCGGTTATTCAAGTCGGGTAAATCTATGGGCGGGAATAGCTCAGTGGTAGAGCTCCTCGTTGCCAACGAGGTGGTCGGGAGTTCGAATCTCCTTTCCCGCTCCATTCTTTCTCTTTATCTTTACCCCCCCCAAAAAAAACTAGTAATTAACTGTCATTGCCAGCAATCGACTGATTTGGCATAAGGGCCTTCCGCTCTGCTCTGCCCATTGATTAAATGCTGACTGAACTAGCTTCAGGTCCTTTTGGCTGGTTGGTTTTTTATCGACAACACCCTGAGCCTTTAGGGCTACGACTACATCTTCAGTTAGTACAAAGGTATCTTTGCCCACCATTCTGAGAAAATAAGGGCCTGAGTTACCACCCAGTTGAGCGCCCTCTTTTTTTAATAAGGCCCATAAACCAACTACATCATCAGCAGGCCATTGCGCCAACCAATTACCGATGCTGCCGTACTCATCCATCATTTCAAGCATCAAACTGGCGTTATAACGCACTGACTTGATTTTATTCCAATGACGGATGATATCGGTATTGCCCATTAGGCTATCCATCTCCTCATCGCTCATCATCGCAACGCGGCGAGGGTTAAAGCCAAAGAACGCCTTTTCAAAGCCGGGCCATTTGTTATCCACTACGGAGTGTTTTAAACCGGCTCTAAACACCCTGCGGCACATGGTTGATAAATAGAAGGCATCGTCTTTAGCTCGTAACTGCCTGGTGGTGGCTGGCTTGGGCATATAGTCTTCTAATTCACGGGCACTGCCCAGGCGCTCCACGACATGCTGGTAAATCCAATCAAATTCTTTCATTCGCCGGTCTTATTCAACTTGAGTGAGGCGGAGTTTATGCAATAACGCATACCGGTTGGTTGGGGGCCATCATTAAAGACATGACCCAAATGTGAGCCACAGCGCTTGCACATTACTTCAACACGTACCATACCGTGGCTAACATCGCGGTCTTCTAAAATCACCTCATCCGCTAAAGGCTGATAGAAGCTAGGCCAACCTGAGCCAGAATCATATTTGGCTTCTGAATCAAATAAGGGCTCACCACAGCAGGTGCAGTTAAATTGCCCCTTGGCCTTTTCGTCATTGTACTTGCCTGTAAAAGCTCTCTCTGTGCCCTTTTGGCGGCAGATATAAAATTCTTCTTCTGTTAACTGTTGGCGCCACTCTTGTTCGGTTTTCTCGATATCGGCCATACTTTTCTCCTAATCGCTGATTAATATGTTAATTATGCGCTATCTGACCGCCATAACGGGAAAACCTCATAGCATCAGCCGTTATTTTTTCTTAAAATACAAAATTATTACGAAAACCGGCCTACACTGGTTTACCTAACTTGAAGAATAACTCTAACTGTAAGGCGAGCACCGTTGAGCAAACCACATTTTCAAAAGTCCACCAAACTGGCTAATGTCTGCTATGACATCCGTGGACCCGTGCTGGTTGAAGCTAATCGGCTTGAGGAAGAAGGTCACCGCATACTTAAATTGAATGTTGGCAACCCTGCCCCGTTCGGCTTTGATGCCCCTGATGAAATTATCCAGGATGTTATTCGACTTTTACCCACCAGCCAGGGATATTGTGAATCCAAGGGACTTTACTCAGCCCGCAAAGCGGTTATGCAGCACTATCAGCAGCGCGGCATGCTCAATGTCGATATTGATGATATTTATCTGGGCAATGGTGTGAGCGAACTGATCACTATGGCCTTGCAAGCCTTGTTGAATAATGGCGACGAGGTGCTAATCCCGGCTCCTGACTACCCATTATGGACGGCATCGGCTTCACTGGCTGGCGGCACACCGGTTCACTATATCTGTGACGAGCAGGCGGACTGGTTTCCGGATATCGACGATATCAAAGCCAAGATCACTGATAAGACTAAGGCGATTGTGGTGATTAACCCGAATAACCCAACGGGTGCAGTTTATTCTAAAGAGCTATTGCAGCAAATTGTCGATTTGGCCGAGCAACACAATCTGATTATTTTGGCCGATGAGATTTACGATAAGATTTTATACGATGAGGCCCAACATATTCCTTTAGGCACGTTAACTAACGATGCACTTTGTGTAACCTTTAACGGCCTCTCAAAAGCTTATCGGTTAGCGGGCTTTCGCAGTGGCTGGATGATGCTAAGTGGCGCCAAGCATCGCGCTCAAGATTATATCGAAGGCCTGGATATCCTCGCCTCTATGCGCCTATGCGCTAACGTTCCTGCCCAGCATGCCATACAAACGTGTTTGGGTGGCTATCAAAGTATTAATGATCTGGTATTACCCGGTGGCCGCCTGCTTGAGCAAAGAGACCTGGCCTATAAATTATTAAATCAAATTCCCGGGGTTAGCTGCACCAAACCCAAAGGGGCAATTTATATGTTCCCTAAACTGGATGCCAAAAAGTTTAAAATTGATAACGATGAAAAGCTGGTACTGGATTTCTTGCAACAAGAGAAAATTCTGTTGGTGCAGGGTTCTGCCTTTAACTGGCCCTCCACTGATCATTTGCGCGTGGTATTCCTGCCACGCAAAGATGACCTCACCCATGCACTGGAGCGCTTTTCAGCCTTCCTATCCCGCTACTAGCTTTATTAAAGCGAAAAAAACGGCGCAACTTGCGCCGTTTTCGATTAATAATGACTTACTAGGCGATATCTTCGGCGAGCCAGACCAAGTCCGGTAATACCCAGACCTAATAGCGCTAGTGCACTAGGTTCCGGGACTGTAGTGTTGCAGTTGGGATCAGTGCTTACACAACCTTCCAATTCAAAACTGCCTTTGCCTGTTTGAAATTTTACGCCAAAGGTATCCAGATCAAAACTGGCTAGATAATTATTAGCAAAATCAAGGGTCAATGTGAAAGAGTCAGAGTCGCCTGCCGCCAATAAATTACCTTGTGCGCCTCCCTGACAGTTATTGGCAGCCCATATACAAACATCAATATTATTATCAATTGACGGTAGATTTTGCTGAACCCCGGTACTGTCAAATATCGAACCACCTGCAATGCTAGCCCCAGTTGCATCCGCATTAATATTGAAACCAAAAGACGCCAGACCTGCGTTGCCTAAGTCGCCCAGCGTAGTTGTATTCTCGATCGTAATAGCCATCACGAGTTGTGATACAGAAATACTGGTAATATCGAAAGTCGCTGTAGCACTAACCGTGCCCGTAGATGCGGGAACACTGTAGGCCCAAGCAGCTGAAAAGTCGTCACTGACATCATCAATAATAACTCCCTGAACGTAACTCGAAAAAACAAATGCGATGGCTAGACTGGCCCTAACGACCCAAAGGTTATTCTTTTCCATGGTATATCCCTGCCCTGATAAGAAATATGATTTAGTAACCTGGTTATACGCATAGTTTATACCACTTTTAAATAACCTTTGTTTCTTAACTAGTTATGATTTGTTACTCGGAAAGCATCGTCTAAAAATGCAAACTATTTCGACACGCACTTGCTAAATTGGGATGATTTGCATCATACAAATAGCCTGACTTTTGGCGTCTTACTAATAGCAACCAGAAACCCTCTAAAGGGGTGATCAATAATACGGGCAAAAACCAATCTACACTGATAATACCTAAGCCCTCATAACATTGACCGGACCCATAGAAAAAACGGCCGGCATTAAGGTTACTTTCAGCAAGGCCCTGCTAAATAGCTTATATTACTCTTTCATTCACTATGTTTTTCAACGGATAAGCCAACAGGGTACATAATCGCATCATGATAACCAGTGATCACCTTGCGATAACCAGCAAGCTCTTGATCTAACGCCGGGTCATTACTATCCACCTGTAATGGGCGCCCCTGCAATTCGGTAATTTTGGTTTTTGTGGCTAAGATAATGACGTTATCTAAACCAGCGGCACGGATAGTACGAGGGCTTAATTGCTGGTTTCCCCGGCCAATAATATGCCCCTGACCGCCAATGGCAGTAATAATAATTTTAACGGCTAACTGGTGTTGCTGAACCAGCTTAAATAAAGCCTGCTCATCTAAATCTGTACCCACTGACTTGCTGTTTAAAAGAGCATCGAAGCCCAACAAGGTGTTTTCTAGACCCAACTCTTCCATTACTGCTCTTGGAGTAGTACCAGGGCCGATAATATAAAGAAGGTCATCCTCCATCGACTCGACAATATCCGCCGCAATATCCTGCAAGACAATTGCTTCTACTTCTCGGCCTGAGGATTTGACCTGCTGAAGAAAACGTCCTTCCCTGGGCACTAATAACTCACCATAAAAATACGAGGTGACAATACCCTGCCGAAACCTTTCTTCATCAATATCTCGCACTTCAGCTAAACCGATATCGACTAATTGACCGCCGATCAGTAGCTTAACGATTTCACCGGCAGCTTGCGGGGATACCGCATAAACGCCGGAGTGCATTTTTACACCAGCTGGAATGCCCAAAACGGGGTAATCAGAGCCTACCGCCTCCAAGATATCCCTGGCCGTGCCGTCACCACCAGCAAACAGAATCAGGTCTACACCCTGCTCTTTCAGGCTTATAGCTGCGGCTTTGGTATCCTCTGCACTTGAGGGTGATGATGACTCACCGATAGCCTCGAAAGGTAAACCCACGGCTTGAGCTATATCGCCCCCCATGGCACCGGACAAGCCAAGAACTTTAACTTGAGAACCTATGGCCTTTAATGCCTCTATCGCACGCCCCGGTGAGCGGGGTTTAGCACCACGACTTAGGGCCTCAGCAACTATTGCTTTGCCATCACTGCCCTTCAGGGCCAGCGGGCCACCGATACCTGCCAGAGGATTAATAATCAACCCTAACTTAAACATCTAAAAAACCTTGAATTGTGTGCCTTGAATTGTAAATAAGCCCATTAATTAATGTGAAAAACGCCAGTTGTAGTGTCATACAACGCACCTATACTGAATATCAAGCAGACGGCTTTGTCACTAATAAAATTAATAACAACTATAAAATCAATAAAGAACAAGCAATCTGTCATTAAAGTTTAACAGTATAACTATAAAAAACGACATGTTGTCAGAAGCGATAAAACCCGGACTTTATAGGAAAAGAATTATGGCTGAACTGTATGTTAATATCGATGAATACTTAGAACTAGACTCACCGCTATGTGACGAACCATTTATTGACGATGGCTACCATGGTGCCATCATAGATCCAGAGGGTAACGAACATCCTATTACTGAAAAGATGATTCTTGATGCCTGCGCAGCACTGGAACAAGAAATCACCTCTATCTATGGACCCAACTTTAGCGGCAAATAAAACCTAGCGCCTTAAGACCTGTTATCACCGCAGCATCCAACTCGTTGAGGTTGGCAATGCGGTATCGGGATAACTCTCTACGCACAGGATAGTTTTTGCGTAAACGATCAAATTCAACAGCTCGTTGCTGCGGCTCGCAATGCAGCAAGCTGCCCCTAAAGCGCTGGTCATCCTGTGCAATATCATAACAAGACAATACCGCCTCTCTCATTGCAGCGATAACATTGTAGTGCTCAGTCAGCTCTAAACTTAAATGATCATTTGTTTCTAACGGCGCTATAGTATCGGGCCGTTGCGAGAAAAAATCACAACTGGCTTGATAAATCATCTCTGTGCCGGCCAGCTTTCCATCATGGCTATAACCTGCGATATGAGGGCTAGCCAAATCTACGCTTTTGAGTAATTCCATATCAGGGTTTGGCTCGCCTTCCCAAACATCCAACACAGAGCAAAGGTCATCACGCTGGCTCAATAGTTCTTTTAAAGCCTTGTTATCTATAACAGCACCTCTGCCGGCATTAATGATAACGGTGCCAGAGTTAATATCCGCCAGGCGTTCGGCATCTAACAGGTGAAAGCTGGGGTGAGCACCAGTGCTGGTGAGTGGAGCGTGAAGACATATGACATCAGCCTTCAGTACCGCATCAAGGTCACCCAGAATGGGATAGCGTTTTGGGTCGATTAAGGGATCATAGGCGATGCAACGAATACCCAGATTACTTAAGCGTTGATAGAGACGATGACCTACATTGCCCATACCTACAATACCCACGGTACCGTCGGCGAGCAGCAATTCCAGCAAGCCTTGCAGCCGACAAAAGGCGCTAAGTACATAGTCGACTACTGAATTGGCATTGCAACCGGGGGCGCTGGCCCAGCCTATATTATTGGCCTCTAAATAATCGATATCCAAATGGTCAGTACCGATGGTGGCCGTGGCTACAAAACTTACCGGTGTTCCGGCTAGTAAATGCTGATCAACCTGAGTTACTGAGCGAACTAATAAAATATCGGCTTGCTGCAATTGTTGTGAACTCAGCTTGCGACCATTAACTGTAGTTACATCACCCAGTCCTGCAAAACGCTGCGCTACATTGGGGATATTCTCATCGGCAATAATGGTAAAACGTGTCATGGTTATTTCCAGCAGTAGCCATTATCCAGCTGACGCTGGAATCGTTGCCCTAAAGCATATTCATCGAGAAAAAAGGCTACGGTATCTTTTGAGGCCGGCTGCCAATTTAAAGAGGCATCGGCCAGCGCCGGCACATTATATTCCAAGCGGACCAAAGCTTGAGCCATTTTTATTTGCGAGCGATAGTCCAGCAACTTATCTGCAATAGCTTTAGCACCTCGCAGCCCTGAAGCCGCTACAGCGCTTAAATCCTTATGCATATTATCCAGGCTACCAAACTGCCTCAATAAAGCAGCGGCGGTTTTTTTACCAATACCGGGTACGCCGGGAATATCATCAATGGTATCCCCCACCAAAGCCAAAAAGTCAGTCATTTGCTGTGACTCCACAGCATAATGATCAATAAAATCACCCGTAGCGATACGTTTGTCAGCGGCATAATCCCACAATATATCGTTGGTTTGTTTTAGAATTTGTCCAAGGTCTTTATCCCGTGAAACGATGGTTACATCATCGCCGCGCTGTTGTGCTGAATGGGCAAGGGTAGCAATAATATCATCGGCTTCGTAACGGTCGCTGGCAAAGGTCGGTATGCCCATAATTTCTGTTAGGGCCTTGCAAGCCTCTAACTGAAAAGCCAGCTCCTCATCGGGCAGCATCCTACTGGCTTTATACCCTGGGTAAATATCATTACGAAAACAAGTGCCCAAGCTCTCATCGTAGGCAATGGCGATTTGTTGGGGTTTAACTTGCTGGAGAAATTTTAGTAAAAATTGGGTATAGCCATTTAGGGCATTAACGGAATAACCTTCTGGACTAAACCATTCATCGGGCATAGAAAAATAAGCGCGAAAAATATAGATCGAAGCGTCAATCAGATAAACCGGTTGTGATGGCATACTTCAACCCAGCTCTGCTAATTGAAAATGAGCGGCCGTGGGAATGGGCCTTTGGTAAAAGTCAGCCAAGGCGTCCACCAGGTGTTTGGCTCTTGCGGGCAAGCCCTGCTCACAAAAAAATAAAGTCTGCCGATAAACGGCCGCTTTGAACGGGCCAGCTTCTGTCGCTTCACCACTCAAATTATCAACACTGATACGAAATTGTTTCTGACAAGCCTTGGAAAAAATCCATTCCAGAGCCTGGGGTTTAACTTCAACTTTTTCAAACTCAGCTTGTTGCTGTTGGTTACGACCATCAGGTGCGTACCAATAACCATAATCTAATTGCTGACGTCGCAATTCACCGGCAACACACCAGTGAGCGATTTCATGCAAGGCGCTGGAGAAAAAACCATGGGCAAAAATCACTTGATGAAAAGCCTGCTTATCATTGGCGGGAATATAGATAGGCTCCTGCTCACCTTTAATCAGGCGAGTATTTTCAGCGTCCGAAAAAAGCCCATCGAATAAGATTATTAAATCTTCGGCATTGTGAGTAATTAAAGCAGGCTGCATTGCAGGGCTAGACATTATAAATCAGTCCGTCGAGTTCTGAATCAGCATTATCGGATTCAATACAAATATGTTCACTAAGCCACTGATGATAAGTGTTAGAGTGCCACTGCTTGCCAGCTAATAAATGATTTAAGTAAGCACGCTCTGGTAACAAACCCTTTGCCAACATGGCTTTATTGGCCACATAAACCCAAGCATGAACAACACCTTCAGCGGTATTAACACAAAAGGCTTCACGACCGTAGCGTACCGGGTTGCCTTCAAAGGGATCCATAATAACAATATCTTCAGGCCGTTCTAATTGGTATAAAACGCCCTCTACACGGCCATCACGCTGATAGCCCACATTGGCATAGGCGACGCCGGTTTTTCCAGTAGCACGCTTATCAAAGCGCAAACTAAAACCCTCTAAGGTTCCCGCTAGCGCATTAATGGTAGACAGGCCTCTAGCTCCCATTCGGGCGGGATTCATATTGCTACCGTAGGCAAAATAATATTCGATCACACAACCAACTGATTTGCATAGAGTTATAAAAAATAAGCTCAACATAATACAGCAAAGACAGCTTTTATAGAATGCTTTGGCAGGGCTTAAATCAATGCTAGCCATCTGCTCACAAAAGACTATAATTAGATCTATAGCGAATGTAGATTGAGACGAAGTAAACAATAATTTATACGTACTCGTAGCGGTTGAGGCAACACACTGGCGCTGCGGTTATTTTCATCAGCTGTAAAGATGGAGGTACACTCATGACCACGCTTATCCCCCGTAACGGTGCAGGCGATGCAAACCGCGACAACAATAATGTTGTCGATCTTTTTTCCAAAAAAACGCTCTCCACGTTAAAGAATGAACGCATTATTCGGCTTTCACCGGAGCACGATGGTATGTGCATGCTCTACTCTAACAGCACCTGTGAGCCGGAAAAGCTCTATGCGATGAAAATTTTATGCTGGGGACTGCGAGACAATGGAGAAGTAGTCGGCATGGTACCCTGGCTCAACCAGGTTATGCCCTGTGAAGAGTTAAATCATCAGCAGCACGGTCAATACGAGGGCTATTATGATATGGCGACGGAATGTATTTTCTCCCAAGCCCCAGCTCATAAAGTATTGGAACTGGAAACTGCCGCTGATTACTTTGAGTTTGAACAAGCTGGCAATACCGATATTATTCAGGAGATTCCAGACACCATCGGTACTCACGCCATGTTAAATGCCGAAGACAGCGACAGTATTGTATTAACAGAAATTCTTAGCTGGCGATTGCTCAATAATGGCACGATCGAAGGTATGATAATTAATGAAGACCTGGTCAGTACTACACCGGTTTTGCCCGGTGACCCCTGCCTCTACCCGACTAGCGATAACCCCCACTTCCGCTATTATTTCCAGCATCATATTGCCAACCAGATCAAGGCTGAAGACCCCGATGCACTGGCGGCAATCAGCCTATTATTTGAAGAGTACGAAGGCTAGTCTCGAACAGCAGTGTCCGCTTTTTGAATATAGTAATAATATTTTTTATCGCGCTCTTGTTTATCCATTAAGCTATGACCAAGAAATGCACAGAACTTGGGAATGTCTCGTTCGGTAGATGGGTCTGTGGCTATTAGCTCAATAATATCCCCGACATCAACGTCACGTATTTTATTATGTAGCATCATCACTGGCTCAGGGCATAATAGGCCACTGGTATCCAGCGTAGCTGCGTGTGAAAAGTCCATGCAATACTCTAAAGTTGTAAGAAATTATTGTCTATTGTCCGTCTTTCATATTATTTAGCAAGGGGAAGCTGCTACAATCCTTTTAAGTGCTGTATCGAACTCTTGCTTTGTATATTCGGAGTGCGTCTTGGATAAACAACATCCTTCTTTTAGCGAGTCTTTGCCCATTAACCCACTGGTTATTTCAGCTAGTTATTTTAGCCAGGACTGCCTTGAGTTTTCTTTCCATTGCCTCAGGGAAGAACATCCCTCCCTGGCGCTAATTGTACAAAACCTGCTTGCAGAATCCCGCACCGAACATCAGCATAATATGCAAGATAAACTGATTCCGTTAGAGCTGGATGTACACATCATCAGCGATATTGTCACCGCCTTATCCGAAGTCGCCCAGCAAGCTGCGCAAAGTGATGAGCATAGTAAACAAGAAATGATAACCATCCACCAAACCTTACTGGACTGGCTACTCTATGCGCAAAGTTTTTTGGATACAATTAATCCCTTAGCTATTGGCAGGGATGATTAGTCTTTAGCTAGCAAAGTACAGCTCTCTGATACCGGATCATAGGCAATAACTACCCTGCCGCTGCCCAACTGCCGTTTCACCTGTAGTACTTTTTGCTCAAGGGAATAATCCTGCAAACCGTAATCGGTACCTTCACGAGTAATAAATTCCTCGATCACCGCCCGCAGAACCTCCTCGCTCAATTGCCCGGGAGGAATTTCAATATAGTTATCCACGGTAGTCATTCCTGTAGTTCGCTAATCGGACTATACTAATAATCATTACTAAACAATAACAGGTTTAACGGAGATTAATCAGTGAGCACTTCGATTGTTTTTACATTTATTGGCAACGACAAACCCGGCTTGGTAGAGAAGCTATCCAATACCGTCTCGGAGCAAGGCGGTAACTGGTTGGAAAGCCGTATGAGCCAACTTGCCGGACATTTTGCCGGCATTGCCCGTGTGCAAATCAGCAGTGATAAGGCTGAGCAACTTCGCAGCGCCCTTAGTACTCTCTCTGGTGATGACTTATCAGTAAGCCTGGAAGACCCTAATACCAGCCATGACATTGCCGGCCATAAAGACATTAAACTCAACCTGTTGGGCAATGACCGCCCGGGTATCGTTAAGGAGCTTTCCAGTGCTCTGGCCGCACTGCATATTAATGTGTGCGAAATGAATACCCAGGTTAGCAGCGCCCCCATGTCAGCCGAGCTTTTATTTTCAGCCTCAGCAGAGATACAAGTACCCGCTGCGCTGGATATTGGGGATTTAAGCGATAAACTGGATGATATCGCCAACCAGTTGGATGTGGATATTAGTCTGGAAGATTAACATCGTCATTCCCGCGAAGGCGGGAATGACGGGACAGATAAGTTATTTATTGAACAAGCGGCGGATGGCAATACGCAGTCCGGTAAATGCCAACGCCGCAATAATCATTGTGACTACACCTAACAGGCTAACACCTAGAAACTGCAACATCAGTTTGGCCTCAACATCAAAGATAAAGATGGCCGAACCTACAAAGGTTAACGTGGCAAAAATAGCCAAGAAGATAGTTCTGAAGGAGCGATTTTTATAGAGTTTAAGCAAGGAAGTAACTCAACAGTCTGAAAAGCTAATGATCATAGCCGAACTTTAATCAAATACCACCGTTTTATTACCTAACACAATTACTCTATCTTCAAGGTGATTACGCAGGGCACGTGACAATACACTTTTTTCAACATCCTTACCCAAACGTACCAACTCATCTTTGCCATGACGGTGAGTAACCCGCACTACATCTTGCTCAATAATTGGGCCTTCATCTAAATCCTGGGTGACATAATGGCTGGTAGCACCGATTAATTTAACACCGCGCTCAAAGGCTTTTTGGTAAGGGTTGGCACCAATAAAAGAGGGCAAGAAACTGTGATGAATATTAATCAAACGCCCCTCAAAACGCTCACAAAGTGCAGGAGGAATAATCTGCATATAGCGGGCCAGCACAATAGTATCTGCATCGTAGCGCTCAATAATGTCTTCCATTTTGGCAAAGGCCGGTGCCTTATCATTTTTATCAACCGGTACATAATAAAAAGGAATACCATGCCACTCTACCATGCTGCGTAAATTTTCATGATTAGAAACCACACAGGGAATGTCACAATCCAACTCACCACTATGCCAGCGATGCAATAAATCGGCTAAACAGTGAGAGGCATGACTGGCCAGCAATACCACTTTCTGCTTCACCTGGGAGTCGCGGATATACCATTTCATTTTATAGTCAGTAGCAATCGACGCAAAACGCTCGCGGAAGGTATCAAGGTCGCAGCCCAAAGTTTCTGCATTGATAACGCAGCGAATAAAAAACCACCCCTTATCAACATCCGTATGGTTATTGGCTTCCATTAAAGAGCCACCCTGCTCAGCAATAAACTGAGTCACTTTGGCAACAATACCCACCTGATCCGGACAGGAAATTATTAAACGGTAAGTAGATGCGGACAAATCATTCATTATTTACTGGCTCTCAAACCTATCGTCATATTAAACACTGGGCTACCGGCTTGGTGATCATAGCGATCAGCAACAAAGTAGCCTTCCCTCTCAAATTGAAAAGCACCTTCCGGTGCCGCATCAGCTAGCGAGGGCTCAACCCAGCAATTCTGCAGCACAGAGAGTGAATCAGGATTGAGGTGCTGCATAAAATTTTCTTCACCGCGATCAGGCGCTTCGTGAACAAATAAGCGACCATAGACCCGAACCGTTGCCTGCTTACCATGGCTGGCTGATACCCAGTGGATAACGCCGCGAGGCTTGATCCCTTCCGGAGGACTTTCACCTACTGTATCAGGTACCAATGATGCGATAATCGTTTCTATATTCCCTTCAGCATCCTTAATCACTTCATCCGCCTTGATAACATAGGCACTGCGCAAACGCACATATTCCCCAAACACCAAACGCTTAAATTTCTTACGGCCCAGGGTAGTATCTTCACTAAAATCAGCACGGTCAATATACAGCTCTTTGGTAAAAGGCAGCTCCCTTGTACCCAACTCTTCTTTACCTGGGTGTACCGGTGCAGCAACTGTCTGCACATCGCCGTTAATATGCTCCTCAAAGTTACTGATGATTAATTTAACCGGGTTTAACACACACATTGCCCTGGGGGCATTGTCGTTTAAATCTTCGCGAATAAAAAATTCCAGCTGAGCCATATCTACCACACCATCAGTTTTGGCGACAGCCAGGCTCTGGCAAAAATTGCGCACCGCCGCAGGACTATAACCACGACGACGCATACCAGAGATAGTGGGCATTCTTGGGTCGTCCCAACCGGCAACAACTTTATCATCAACCAGTTGCTTAAGTTTGCGCTTGGAGGTCACGGTATAGTTAATATTTAAGCGGCCAAACTCATACTGCCGTGGCTTTGCCGGTACCGGTAAATGTTCAAGAAACCACTCATACAAAGGTCTATGGTCAGCAAATTCCAGGGTACATATAGAATGACTTACACCTTCGATGGCATCTTCTTGCCCATGGGCAAAATCATAGGCCGGATAGATACACCACTTATCACCGGTTTGGTGGTGAGACTCTTTGCGGATACGATAAAGAATCGGGTCCCGCAAATTCATATTAGAAGATGCCATATCGATTTTTGCACGCAACACACAGTGACCTTCATCAAATTCACCGGCACGCATTTTTTCGAGCAGAGCCAAATTCTCTTCAGGGCTACGGCTGCGGAAAGGGCTATCTTTACCCGGTGCGGTTGCCCAGCCACGGTACTCACTGGCCTGCTCGGCGGTTAAATCACAAACATAGGCATTGCCTTCCTTCACCAGATACAGCGCCCACTGGTAAAACTGGTCAAAATAGCTGGAGGCATAACGAATATCGCCTGCCCACTGGAAACCTAACCAGCGTACATCCTCTTTAATAGCGTCTACATACTCCTGGTCTTCCTTAGCGGGATTGGTATCGTCAAAGCGCAGGTTGCACTCACCACCAAAGGTTTCCGCTAAGCCAAAATTCACACAGATCGATTTGGCGTGACCTATATGTAAATAACCGTTGGGCTCAGGTGGAAAACGAGTAACCACCTTTTCAATACGCCCTTCGGCAAGGTCTTGCTTAATAATAGCCTCAATAAAATTGTCGGCCTTGGGAGTTTCAACGCCGCTGTCTTCAGTCTTGCTCATGGATCGTTTGTTTCCACAGTAGTTTTGCAGTGATATGTCGAGATTTAAGGTTCCGCCGGAGGGGCAAAACCCGTATTATAGCGGCTTTCTCAATATGAACACACAGGGTAAAGACTTTTATGGTTATATTTAAAACAAACTACGGCAATATCAGTATTGAACTGGACTTTGATAACGCCCCCAAAACCGCTGAGAACTTTGCCCAGTACGTCAAAGACGGTTTTTATAATGGCACCATTTTCCACCGTGTGATTAATAACTTTATGATTCAGGGCGGCGGCTTTGAGCCAGGTATGGGCCAAAAAGAAACCCGCGACCCCATCGCCAACGAGGCTGACAATGGTTTGAAAAATGACGTCGGCACGCTGGCTATGGCTCGCACCATGGATCCGGATTCCGCCAGCGCACAGTTTTTTATTAATGTTAAAGATAATGACTTTCTTAATCACACCGCTAAAACCAGCCAGGGCTGGGGTTATGCTGTATTTGGCAAGGTTGTTGATGGTATGGACGTGGTTGATAAAATGAAGTCGCTGCCCACCACCATGAAAGGCGGCCACCAGGATGTACCTGTTGACGATATTATTATTGAAACAGCCGAACTGACTGAAGATTGATCGAAGGTTGACTGAGGGCTGATAGCCACAATGACAACGTTGTTTATCTCAGACCTGCATTTGGATCCATCACGCCCGGCGGTAACCCGGGCGTTTTTGGATTTATTGGCCGGCGAAGCCCGCAGTGCCGATGCCCTTTATATACTGGGTGATTTCTTTGAGGTGTGGATTGGTGATGATGACGACGCAGAGTTAAACCAGACAGTCATTGCTGCACTTAATGTTCTTACTTCTAGCGGTACGCCTGTTTATATTATGCATGGTAACCGTGACTTTCTTATCGGTAAGCAATTTTGCCAGCAATCAGGCTGTCAGTTGATACCCGACCCCATTGTTATTAACCTCTTTGGGCGGGATATCTTATTAGTTCATGGCGATACTCTTTGCACAGATGACACCGAGTATATGCAATTTCGCCAACAGTGCCGCTCTGAAGCCTGGCAAAGCGCCCTGCTTTCCCACGGCATTGAACAACGTCGCCTGTTAGCCCAACAAATGCGAGCTGACAGCAAAGAGGCCAATAGCAATAAGGCCGACGATATAATGGATGTTAACCTGGGTGAAGTGTTGCGTATGTTTGAGCAGCACGGCGTTGACCTTATGATCCACGGGCATACACATCGCCCTGCGATTCATCAGCTAGATAACAGCGCCCAGCGTGTTGTGTTGGGTGATTGGCATGACACTGGCTGGATTATTCGCTATCCAGCGGATGGTGAATTTAAGCTGGAAGAGTTTTCGATAATTTAACGCTTGTCATCACCCCGTCCCCGTCATTCCCGCAACGGCCCACTGTGGAAACGGAATTCCTGATCAGGGCTTTCAATCAGGTTTTTTTCCAGCTCCGCATAGTAAGCAATACGATCATCGATGGGCGACTCGGCATATTTTTTAGCCAGGGCTAAATAATCTAAAAAGTGACGCGACTCAGATTTCAGCAGTGATAGATAAAAGTCTTTTAGCTCATCATCTAAATGCGGTGCTAATTTAGCAAAACGCTCGCAGGAACGGGCCTCAATAAAAGCACCAATAATTAAACAATCAATCAGCTTTTCCGGTTCGTGGGTTCGCATACCTTCACGCATACCTCCCGCATAACGAGCCGAACTGAGCTGAATATACTCAACGTCACGCTTTTTCATAATGGCAATCACCTGCTCAAAGTGTCGCATCTCCTCTCTTGCCAGACGCGACATTTTATTGAGCAGATCAAATTTTTCCACATAGCGGTAAATCATATTTAACGCTGTACTAGCTGCCTTTTTCTCGCAATTGGCATGATCTATCAACATAATATCCTGATGCTGTAAGGCGGTTTCTACCCAGCGATCGGGTGTTTCGCAGGCGAGAAATTCATTAATTGCAGAGAGATCTGGCTGAGCCATTAAGAAGAACCTTTTACCGGGAGGATGACCCTGGATTTGGGGACAGTGGTTTTTTGCGGTACCAGCCCATTATTATCTTTAACTCGAAGCGGGATTGAAAATGGTCGAACACGTTCACCATCAGAGGTAGCGGCCAAAAATTTAACATATATTTTTCCAGCGATTAACGGTGTCAGATATAATTGAACCTTCAATTTACCTCGCTCATCCGCACTATAAACGGCGGCTAGCTCACTATTAAATTGATACTGTTCACTAGCTACAAAATCCAATTCCAATAGCTGGCCGGGAGACAATGCAAATTCCAGCTCTAACATAATCGTAGTATCAATTTGTAGTTCACCGCTGACGCTATGTTTCATGGCGATACGATCACCTGCAATAGCGTGGCTGGTAACGGTATGCACCTCTAATGCCTCGGCATCTGGCTGAATATCAAGTGCCGGTGAAGAATTTTGCTGACTATAAATAACTGCAACCATCAACACCACTAGCAAGGGCACCCCATAGAGCGCCTGTTTATTTAGCATGACCTTATCCTCTACTCAACTAACACGCTGAAGCAACGTCGCCCAACCAGGTCATCTTCACCTGCCAAATAATCAGTGTGGGCAAGCGTCACAATATGACGACCTTGTAAAGCGGTGGAAAAAACCAGTGCAGAGCCATCGGCTACCGCTTGCTGAGAAGTCAGCAGCTCACCTCGCTTATACACGAATGCAACTGCCCTGCCGCCGCCATCAACACCAGTGACTGGCCGGATTTCAAAGCGATAGTTTTTATTAATATCAGCATCGAGAATTAAAAACTGACTGACAGACAATTTATTAACATTGCCATACTGGTTATTAGAGCAAACCTCTACTGAAGTATTTAAAGCTAATTCGGTATAAACAGCGGCAACATCCTGGCCACCAAAAATATCATTATTGGATACATCTTCGTCACTACCAAAGTCATCAATGACTGTTTCGGTATCCTGGTCGGCCACCAATGCATCAATAGCGATATCCTCCGGGCGCTGTTGTTTCAATCGGTTAACAAAGGTATAGAGTGAGACCACTGAATCAGACGATTGGTAAGCACTACTTCTAAGCACATTAAATATAGGGGCAAAGCCGAGGCTTATATCATCAACACTATCATTGCTGCTATCGAATAGATTATAAATAATTGAAGCGACTGAGGCCTCGCTATACCAACCCGCGACGCTACGGCCTCTTGCCTGCAGGGGAAAACGAGAAGCCCGGGACTGGTTTTCGCCAAAACTATTGCGGTAGATTGCCGGGTCATCCACCAGAGCTGCGGCGGCATTATCCAAAGTAATACCTGAGACAGCATCAGCCCAACCCTCTTCAAAGGCCAGCCGTAAATCCAGGTGGTCGCCAATCGCATGCTCACCACCGATGGCATCGAAACGAGCAAAACTAGCCGTTAAATAGTGACCAAACTCATGAGTAATTACATGGGGGTCATATTCGTCGGTATTACTATCTTCATCGCCGAGTAAAAAAATCTCATGGGTCGAGCTTATTATCTCAGCACCACGGGTAAAAAGTTGCTGGCGGTAAAAACTGCCGCCGATATCGCCTTGCTCAATACTGTTGCCGTTTTCGATTTCAGCCGTATTATTGAGCTCACTCCAGCGCACCGCCAAAACAGGCAATTCAATATCACTATCCACACTGATCATGGTATTAATGGCTTCACACAGGGTATCGAGAATGGCAAAAGAAGCCGCAGCCCTGGGTTGGGTATAATTACTGGAACCTGGTTCAACGCCAGCAGCTGCTAATAAATCACGTTCGGGCTGGTCGGCCGGTGTTGCCACTGTGGCATCCAATAAATAGTAAGGGGCGTTGCCATTGGTATTATCGGTTATTTGAATATTCCAGGAGGCGCCACCATTGGCACCATCGCGATACAGTTGCGCACGTACCTGTACACAGACAGCCTGGTTTTCAGGGACATTTAACCCGTACTCGCCGTTGCCGTTAGATAAGGTGGTTGCCAATACGCGTTCACTGCAATCACCGCCACTGGCATCAACAGCCTCTACCACCAGGCCTCGCATAGGTAGTTGGGCAACAGCACTGTAATCCAAACCAAAAGCGTTAAGCGGAACTCGTTGGTAATAAACGCGGCCGGTTAAGGTGCTATTACCAGCTACTGCTGTTGTTGCCAGACAAGAAGTTAGCGATTGATTATTTGAAGGGGTATCAACAGCAGAAAAGCCTCCCTGCAACAATAATGCAGACCCTGGATCTCCCGATGATGCTGGAGGCTCAGATGAAACAGGGTCGCTGCCACCGCCACCGCCTCCACAGGCGGTGATGGCGACTGCTAGCAAAAAGGGTAAAAATAATTTCAACAGCAACATTTATGTCTGTTCCAACTCATTATCGGCTTCAGTTTGCTGATTGGCATTAGTGAAGTAACGCTGGTGATGAGCCTCGGAGAGAATATAAAATTCAGCATCGATAGCCAGCCGCAAATTCCGCAAATCAACGTCCCGGTATTGTGCATCCAGTTCCAGACCATATTGGGACAAATCAACCAACTGGCTGGCACCGGCACGCAGTAATTCATAGGCCCAGATATAGGGGCTTTTATGGGCGGGGTATGGGATTTGCTGGGTATCCAGATTCCATTGCAGCAGATCCTGATTGGTCACTCGCATTTTGGTGGCAACGATTTGGGCCAGGAAACCCTCAAGGCGTTGGTCGATAATGCGTTTTTCTGCCTGGGTATAACCATTCCAATGGATAACTTCATGGGCAAAGCGCTTGCAACCACGGCAAACGCTATCACCTATTCCTGTTGAACAAACACCAATACAGGGGGTTTTAACTCTAATCTCTAACTCTTTACTCACTCGGTGCTCAATAACAGTCAAATATTGCGTGAAAGGGATAACGGCAGCACTGCTTGAGGCAGTCGGGCCGCTTATTATTGTTGAGGGCACATTCTATATTGGCCTGACTGTTTTCGAAATGGTAATCATTAAAATATAAGACACTTCAAGCCCTAATATCCCCACCTACCCCAACTCAACTTCACTGAACGGTAAACCCCGCAAGTTACTGGGCTAGATAAGGGTAAGATCAACAAAAGAGTTGCAAACACAACAAAATAGTATAAGAATGAGGTATACGAACAGAGGTAAGCTTAATGAGCGCAGCCGAACAAACACATTATACAACTGACCCACACACCGTATTACTTAAGGCATTACTCAACGCGGGTAAAAGCCTGGGGCTATCAAAGGCCGATATTGGCAAGGTCATCGGCAAAGACCGCACTTCGCTGAGTCGCGGTATCCACCCATCCAGTAAGTCAGGAGAATTGGCATTGCTATTGATTCGCTGCTACCGCTGCTTATATGTTCTGGTGGGTGGGCAGCCTGAAGATATGAAACATTGGATGAAAACCCATAATCACCATATACAAGGAATCCCAAGGGAAGAAATTCAAACTATTCAGGGGCTTACCAATGTACTTGAATATCTGGATGCCATCCGCGGAAAAGTATAAATAACCGACAAGGACGTTG
>JAAELM010000012.1 GCA_024226635.1 Oceanicoccus sp.
AATTTCTACATAATTCTATAAAGAAGATTATAAAGCCCTCTATCGAGTTTATGGCGGCGCTTCCCAGTGTGATACTCGGCTTCCTTGCCGGTCTGTGGTTTGCCACATTATTGGAGAAGATATTTCCCGCAATCATAATAATGCCATTTCTTCTATTGGCTTTTATTGCTGGGGCATTTTTTATATGGAGATGTATCCCGCGTAACATTAGGGGCAAGTACAATTATGGCACGGAAGCACTGTTTCTCATACCTTTTATAATTGCGTCTATTGTGATATCTATATATTTTGGCGGAATGGTTGAGTCATTTATTTTTAATGGAGATTACCGGCAATGGTTTCTGGACATTCTGGGGCTGCGGTATGACCAGAGAAATGCGGTTGTTGTCGGGTTTGCAATGGGTTTTGCTGTATTACCAATAATCTTTACTATATCTGAAGACGCGATGAGCAACGTTCCCAAGCACCTCACCACAGCCTCCCTGGCGCTTGGCGCGGTTCCATGGCAGACGGCAGTAAGGATAGTGCTGCCTGTCGCGAGTCCCGCAATCTTCTCAGCCGTCATGCTTGGTTTCGGAAGAGCAGTGGGTGAGACAATGGTCGTCCTTATGGCGACCGGCAACACTCCAATTATGGACTGGAATATCTTTAATGGTTTCAGAGCGCTTGCAGCGAACATAGCGGTTGAAATACCGGAAGCTCCCTTTGGAGGTACGCTTTACCGTGTGCTATTCCTAGCGGCCCTGCTACTCTTTAT
>JAAELM010000013.1 GCA_024226635.1 Oceanicoccus sp.
AGGCTAGTTTCAGATTTTTTGTAGTCATATAACGCCTTGGGCAGGGGCGTGGCGTATGCCACGTCCCGCGAACGTAGTGAGCAGCTTGCCCCAACTGGTTATGGGGCGACATTGCCTCTGCGGCGGAGCCAACCGAGCATGCCTAGCCCAGATGCAAATAACCAGGCTGCTGCTGGGATTGGAACAACAGTGCCAATTAAGCTGCCGCTGCTAACTAACTTCATATTGCTACCGGCCAACGTTGAACAGTCAATATCTCCGCACACATACTCACCACCAACAAATGATGATGAAATGTCTATTGTTGTAGCATAATTGGGCAACACTCCGGTTGGGATAGAAAATCCCAGTGTTTCGGTATCGTCAACAACCCAGCCTGCAGCATTTATAGTATTAAAGACCGTTCCTAAGCTGACAACATTTACGTCTGAAACAGTGAAGGTTTGATTGTCGAATATAAAACTTCCTGTAATGCTAATTTCTGTTTCACCTTGATAGTAGACAGAGTCGTATGTCCACTGAATTGGAACAGCATGTGCAACGCCGCATAACAGGAATAGAGATGTAACGATAACTAAACGCATTGTAAGCCCCCAAGTATTTTCTAAAGGTTAACAAAGCCCACAGGATAGGAAAAGAAGTTATAAGGCTTATGTGAAGTGCTTAGCCCCATAACGCCTAAGTTCAGCGGCCAGCCGTAGGCTGGTCCTGTTGCAATGCCTTGTTAGAGGGCAAATCTTGCACGTCTTCTAAAAAGACTGCCATGCTAAGACACACCTCTTCATCCTCGTTTTCATAAGCACCTGGCGTGTTCATGGCTGCTAAATAGAGTGCATCGCCATCAAAGAAATCATAGTTATCACTCTCCTGGAAGGGGCTGTAACAAATCGGGTATTTATCGTAGGGATAAGGAGCCTTTCGATAATAGTCCGCCCAACCATTAGCGTTAATGAATATGGGGTCAAATATAACTGGGCCCTTTTTTGAGTCGAAAACCCTGGCTGAATGCTCTATAGATAGCTGGTCCCAAATAGCACCAAGCCTAACTACATGCTTAGAGGATAAATAATTTAAGAAACAGCGGTGAGGGAGAGGGGCCAAAATTGTTAGTTTTTTAGTTTCATCATTGGGCCAATCAGCGTCACCTGCAACATAATTTTGGATGCTTAGAGCGTTATATGTGTACTCAGCATATCCGCAATTCATTGAAATACATTCCTCACCAGTTTTTGTGTCTGTGTTATCTGGACAGTCCTGATATTGATCAGTTTTCTCAAACGCCTGGATGTCAATAACAACTGCTATGTCCCCAGATTTCACCTGCAACTTTGCCGGAGTACAAGCGGCTAGCAGGATTACAGATAGTAATATGATTAATCTCATAAGCCCTCTAACGCCTTGGGCAGGGGCGTGCTGTAAAGCACGTCCCGCGACCGTAGTGAGCAGCTTGCCCCAACTGGTTATATGCACACATATTAGTAGCCAATTTCATTCAAACTTCCTATATTTCCAATAAGAATAAAGCATCAGCAGCGCTACCGTTAACTGTGATACTAAGAATGCATAAAACACGCCTTGAACTTGCAAACCTCCCTTAGATAACCAGGTTGCCAATAAGATTATGGGTATGGCAAC
>JAAELM010000014.1 GCA_024226635.1 Oceanicoccus sp.
GTGGTGAAGTGTCTTTGCTGACCTTGCCAATCGTGTTATTTGCGGGCGTTAGCAGGACTCTCAGCAAAGAAAATGGTGTATAATGGGAGGTAAATAGTTGCCAAATCATAGCCACAACTCACTCACTTCTTCACCGAAAAAAGACGCAGCCAACACCCAAATATTTGTCGCAGCAGGGGCCAAGATGTTTTTTTCCAATTGAACTTGCCCTCGTTAAGTAACTCTGTAATAATTGAAGCATCAGGGGCAAAGCCGCAATCGGCAGGGGTTTACATTTTTGGCCCTTTATTGAAGAAAAACAAGGTCGGGCCAAAAATGCAATTCCTCCTAAGGCCTCATTGCTCACCGGTTACGGCAGCCACCTCCAGGTATCGAACGGGTGTCTTTGTCCCGCCAAAATCGCCAGGACTTGGTGTTACTTGACCGGGTGCTTGTCTGCGGAAGTATGTAAGGCCGTCATCGTCACAGGCTTGGCGTTATTGGCGGTCCAGAGAAGTTGGCGGTGGCATCGAAGGTAAGCTCACGGAAGTTGGGGTTTCGTTAAAACTCTATGGCTGTGTAAGAGAGTTTGCGTTGAAGCCAGGTGTTGAGCCTTCGGTGTTTCAACGGGTTGGTGTTTTACTGGTATTGGCAAGAGCATTTGGGGGTAATTGGGCGGGTGGTCCATGCTAACAAAGCAAATTAACCCGAATTGGCAAGCTGGGTTTTTAGAGAAATGGCTGGGCCTGTGGAGTTTTTAAGGTGGTGAAGTGTCTTTGCTGACCTTGCCAATCGTGTTATTTGCGGGCGTTAGCTGGCCTGAGTGGTCGCTCATTTTCCCGATAATAAAATATTCCGGAGTCCCGATAATAAATTATTTCGGAGTCCTGATAATAAAATATCTCGGAGTCCCGATAATAATGGACACCAAGGGGAATTTATAGTATTATCGGGACTCCCGATAAAAAGATATTCGGGAGTCCCGCTATAAAGTAGTTAGCTGGCTGGGGCTGTTAGTGAAA
>JAAELM010000015.1 GCA_024226635.1 Oceanicoccus sp.
GGTTCTTTGCCCAATTGGGCGCTGTGGGTTTTAGCTGTTAATAAATTCGATACCCACGCTATTCAAACGCCTAAGTCGATAATGCCTACTCATTGGTGAGCCCTTGACCTACAGGGGCACTTTAGCTCACTTTCTTTTATAGCTTTCTTTTAAAGCCTTATTTAGGTTATAATATGCAGGAGTAAAAAATGAATAGAACAAACTTTTTTTTGACGATAATTTTGTTGGCATTGGTTATATCCGTTAATATTTTCGGGGAGACTGATAAGCCGGATATTGCAGTAACTGAGCCCACTGACGGGACCTGTATTACGGGAACCGGTATTACGGTAAGCGGCGAGGTCACCGATGAGTCGGCAGTGACGCTAAAAATAAACGGTAATAGTGTTGCTTTGGATGGGACTACTTTTAGTAGTGTCGTAACAATAACGGAAGGGGTGAATCAAATCACCCTTCAGGCCGAAGATGCAGACGGAAATACCGCCACCCGGTATGTGGAGGTAATAGCCGACAATACCGCACCCACCATAACCGTTGAATACCCCCTTAATAACGTTATAATCAACAAGGAAAAGCTTACTCTAACCGGGAAAATCAACGACGCCAACCCCTTGAGTATCACAATCGGGAGTACACAAGGCGAAGTCATCGGCACACATTTTAATTTCGGCGAATTCATCCTGCAAGAGGGTGAGAACACCCTTGAAATTCTAGCCGCCGACAGGGCCGGTAATACCGGCAGTCATACGCTAA
>JAAELM010000016.1 GCA_024226635.1 Oceanicoccus sp.
AAAAGATGCAATAAAGATAACAGACTCATTTACAAAAACTTCTAAAATGCCGGGCCTATCGTATAGCTTGCCAGCCTGGGAATGCAAAACAGGATGGAAGTTGGCCCAGGTCCCTGGCACGCCCTGCTTCAGCTGTTATGCTAAAAAAGGAAATTACACCAGGTACCCAGCAATCAAAGCTGCACAGTATCGAAGACTTAAAGCAATTGAGCACCCACAATGGGTGGATGCAATGGCTGCTAAAATTAGAAATCAAAAATGGTTCAGATGGCACGACGCCGGAGATGTACAAAGCGCCGAGCATATGCAAAAAATATTAGAAGTTGTAAGACTAACACCAAACACGCGCCACTGGTTACCAACCCAGGAGCGCCAATTCTTACCGGACCCAAAAGACGTTCCTGAAAATTTAGTTATAAGATTATCAAGATCTAAAATAGACGGGCCGAGCTCCAGCGCTTGGAGCCACGAGTCAGGCGTTACAACGTCCGATAATAGAACCTGCCCCGCTCCGGATCAGGGCGGCAAGTGTTTAAGCTGCCGTAAATGCTGGGA
>JAAELM010000017.1 GCA_024226635.1 Oceanicoccus sp.
CGCCTCCGCGGGAATGACAAAATAGATGGCGACAAGTGGCCCCATGACAAATCAACTCCCAGTATTAAAACTCAAAGCCAAAGCCGACCGGCGCTTGCGGGCAGGTCATCTTTGGATTTACAGCAACGAAGTGGATGTTGATAAAACGCCGCTGAAAAATTTTGAGCCGGGCCAGCAAATTGCTGTAGAAAGTGCCACCGGCAAAGCGATGGGTGTGGCCTATATCAACCCCCACAGTTTAATCTGCGCACGCTTATTCAGTCGCGAAACCAAATACCGTTTAGATAAGTCATTATTCGTTCATCGTTTAAATATCGCCTTAAGCCTGCGTGAAGCCGTCACCGATCAACCTTATTACCGTTTAGTGTATGGGGACAGTGACTTTTTACCGGGTTTGGTGGTGGATCGTTTTGGTGATGTGCTGGTTGTGCAAATTGCTACGGTTGGTATGGAGTTGGTAAAAGATGAATTGATAGAAGCTTTGGTGCAGACATTAAAGCCCTCTGGCATTTTGCTGAAAAATGATTCACGCATTAGAAAGGCTGAAGAGTTACCGGAGTATGTAGAAGTGGCTTATGGCGAAGTGCCTAAGCAAGTGCCCGCTATTGAAAATGGTGTGCATTTTAATATCCCGGTTTTTGATGGGCAAAAAACCGGTTGGTTTTATGACCACCGTGCCAGTCGCGCTCGTTTGGCTGACTATGTAAAAGGCAAACGTGTATTGGATGTGTTTAGCTATGTTGGCGGTTGGGGGGTGCAGGCGGCAGCATTCGGTGCAGAGTCGGTTCTCTGTGTTGATGCATCCGAGTTTGCTCTTGACCAGGTTGAAGTCAATGCTGAATTAAATAGCGTCAGGGAAAATGTAGGAACGCTGCAAGGCAATGCCTTTGATGCCATGAAAATGCTAAAAGATGAAGGCGAGCGTTTTGATGTGGTGATTATTGATCCGCCGGCGTTTATTCCCAAGCGCAAAGATATTAAAAGTGGGGAACAGGCTTATCGACGTGCTAATGAGTTGGCGATCCGTTTGCTTAATAAAGGCGGGATTTTAGTGTCCGGCTCCTGCTCCATGCATCTGGGTCGCGATCGGCTAACGGATATTTTAAGAGCTTGCGCCCGTCACCTTGACCGCGATATTCAAATTCTGGAGCAGGGCGGACAAACCTTTGATCATCCAGTGCATCCGGCTATTCCCGAAACGGAGTATTTAAAGGCAGTGTTTGCCCGGGTGCTGACGGCAAGCTAACCGTCATTCCCGCGAAGGCGGGAATCCAGTGCTGTAGATTTCCGCTTTAGCGGAAATAACAGCATAAGCATGCAGGCTGGATTCCCGCCTTCGCGGGAATGACGTATAGAAAGAAAACTGCTCATCAAAAAAACTAAGTCACCTCTTTATCCAGCGCCCGATAACTTATCGCCTCCGCCAAATGCCGACGATCAATATTAATTGCCCCATCCAGATCAGCAATCGTTCTCGCTACGCGTAAAATACGATGATAGGCACGGGAAGATAAATGCCACTGGTTTACGGCTTGCTCTAATAGTTGGTGATCTTTTTCAGTTAAATGACAATACTTATCCAGCTGCTGATTATCCAGTTGGGCATTGGCACTGTGTTGGCGGTCCAGTTGTATCTTCCGGCATTGAATAACCCTTTGGCTCACTGTGGTCGAAGATTCGGCGTTCTGGTTATTGTGCCGCAAAGCGCTGATCGGTATGCGATTAACCGTTACCTGCATATCAATACGATCAAGCAGTGGCCCGGAAATTTTATCGCGATAGCGCTGTAATTTATCCGGTGAACAGCGGCAGGCTTTTTCTAAGTCGCCGTAATAACCGCAGGGGCAGGGGTTCATGGCGGCAATTAATTGAAAGTTTGCGGGGAAAGCCACTTGCTGATTAGCGCGGGAAATTAATATTTCGCCAGACTCCAAAGGTTCGCGGAGCACTTCTAAAACCTGGCGTTGAAATTCTGGCAACTCATCTAGAAATAACACACCGTGGTTGGCCAGGGAGATTTCACCGGGGCGTGGGTTGCTGCCGCCACCGACTAAAGCAACGGCCGAGGCAGTATGATGTGGGTTTCTAAAGGGACGTTGATAATAATCCCGTTGCTGTTTTTGCTGGCTGATAGAATAAACCGCAGCGACTTCAAGCATCTCTTGCTGATTTAGGGGAGGCAAAATCCCGGGCAGTCTACTGGCGAGCATGGTTTTACCCGTGCCCGGGGGGCCACAAAATAATAAATTATGTTTGCCGGCGGCGGCAATTTCCAGGGCGCGCCTGGCCAGTGCCTGGCCTTTTACTTCGCTAAGGTCGGGGTAACTATGGTTGGGGAGTGATTGTGGCTCAGCTCGCTGCGGTGTTAATACCTCCCTGTTGTGTAGGTGGGCAGATAGCTGCAGCAAATTCTTACAGCTAAAGACAGTCGCTTGTTCGCAGAGTACAGCTTCGGCCACATTCGCCGGAGGTACTACCAGCGAACGTTTCGCTTCAGTACTTTTAATGGCGGCTGGCAGTGAGCCCTGCACGGCATGTAATTCACCGGTTAAGCCCAGTTCACCTAAAAACTCTGTGTGTTCCAGCGCGGCACTGGGTATTTGTCCTGAGGCCGCAAGAATCCCGATAGCAATCGGCAAATCAAAACGTCCACCTTCTTTAGGTAAGTCAGCGGGGGCGAGATTAATGGTGATACGCCGCCGGGGAAACTCAAAATAGGAATTAATAATGGCGCTGCGCACGCGGTCTTTACTTTCTTTGACCGCTGTTTCAGGTAGGCCAACTATCGACAGTGAAGGCAATCCGTTAGATAGATGGGTTTCAACGCGAACCTGTGGCGCATCCACACCGCATTTGGCGCGGGTATAAACAATAGCAAGTGACATAGGCTTCCTTCCCTGGAAGTGAATGATTTAAGTTTATGGCGGGTTGATGGTTTCGTTTAGCTCAGCGAGCTGTTGCTCAAGCTGTTCTATTTTCTCCCTGGAACGATGCAGGACAGCAACCTGGGCATCAAACTCTTCACGGCTAACCACATCCAGCTTGCTAAAAGCGCTGTGTGCCAGCGCGCGCAAATTTTTCTCAATATCCGCTGTGAGACTGTCACCGGGCAGCAATTTTTTTGCTTGCTGAATAAAGCTATCAATAGTATTTGTGGTTGTCATGGAGCGTTCAACTTGGGAAACAATAGGGCAATTGTATTTTTTAATGCCTGCGATGGCCAGCTAATTCTGTGCCAGTTGCTTATGTTTGCACATTAGTGGTGCGCGGTGGCTGATTTATTGTGGCAGACTAATTTTTGCTTTTCTATTTGTGTATTAAAACTTATGCTAGAGGAATAAGACCGATAGTAAGTAAACCAAGAGTCAATCAATGGCGTCACCTCTTAACTTGGCAACCCCTTCGCTACTCAACGTTTCCCCATGCTCAGAGATAGCCGCACAGGCTGATGGCTGGCAGGCGAGTTTACGCTTGCAATTAAAGCGTAAAAGCGAGCGCACCGTACTACAGTCGTCCATTCATCAGGGGCCATTGCGAGTACAAAGACCTTTTTATCCAGAAGGGCCTGTCTGCCATCTCTATTTGTTGCATCCTCCAGGGGGCATGGTAGCTGGCGATAACCTGGTCATTGATTTAGAGTGCTTGCCAATATCCGAAACCCTGGTGACAACACCAGCGGCCGGTAAGTTGTACCGTGTTGCTGATTACGCGTCACCGCAGTACCAAGGTGTCACCGCTCGGTTGGCAGAGGGGGCGGTGCTGGAATGGCTGCCACAGGAAACTATATTATTTAATGGCGCCAGGGGTGAACTGTTGAGCCGTTTTGACCTGTCGGCAAATAGCCAGCTGATCGGTTGGGATATCGTCTGTTTGGGCCGCCGTGCCAGTGGCGAACAGTTTGACCAGGGCGATGTTAAACAGCGTATAGAAATCAGTCGTGAAGGTCGCCCTGTCTATATCGACAGGGTAAATTTTATCGGCGGTAGTCCTATGCTCGACGCTCCCTGGGGCATGGCCGGCCGAACCGTGAGCGGCACTTTTTTTGGGACTATTAATGACGATGCTGCTATCTCCCTGGATGAAATAAGAAATATATTGCCAGCACCCGTACCAGACCATGATTGGGGGGTCAGCCAGCGTGGTGGCGTTTTATTAGTGCGTTATCTGGGTGCATCAGCGGAAGTATGCCGTCAGGGCTTTGAAACGATTTGGCAATTATTGCGCCCCATTTTATTGGCGCGTACAGTACAAAGGCCACGAATTTGGAATACTTAACACACTTTTTAAGCATAAAGACAGGTTGAAACAATTATGGAACTAAGTCCACGTGATAAAGACAAGCTGTTGATTTTTACCGCAGCACTCTTAGCCGAGCGTCGCAAAGCCAAGGGGTTAAAACTTAATTACCCTGAGAGTATTGCCCTGATCAGTGCTGAGATTATGGAAGGGGCCCGTGAAGGGCGCACCGTCGCCGAGATGATGAGTCATGGTCGCACTGTTCTTAGTGCCGATGATGTGATGGACGGCGTGGCAGAAATGATTCATGAGGTGCAGGTTGAGGCGACGTTCCCCGATGGTACCAAGTTGGTTACCGTTCATAACCCCATTGTTTAAATTGTAGCGAGCAGGATAACACGATGATTCCAGGTGAAGTACAAACTCAAGAAGGTGAAATAACCCTTAATGCCGGCCGCGAAACAGTCAGCTTACAGGTCGAAAATACCGGTGACAGACCTATTCAAGTGGGTTCCCATTACCATTTTTTTGAAGCCAACCCGGCATTGCAATTTGATCGCGCAACGGCCAGGGGGTTTCGCTTGAATATTGCCGCGGGTACCGCCGTTCGTTTTGAGCCCGGGCAGGGTAGAGCCGTAGAGTTAGTGGCGCTTGCCGGCGAGAGAAAAGTTTACGGTATGCGTGGCGATGTGATGGGCGAACTTTAAACCATTTAATAAAAACAGAATTTTTGGAGTAGGGTATGACAAGCATTGACCGCCGCGCCTATGCGGATATGTATGGCCCGACCGTAGGTGACCGGGTAAGATTGGGCGATACTGATTTATGGATTGAAGTAGAGAAAGACTTCACCCACTACGGCGAAGAAGTAAAATTTGGTGGCGGTAAAGTTATTCGCGACGGCATGGGGCAAAGCCAGCAAGCTTCGGCAGCAACACCGGATACCGTTATTACCAATGCTTTGATTTTAGATCATTGGGGTATCGTCAAAGCCGATGTGGGAATTAAAGAGGGGCGTATAAGTGCCATCGGCAAAGCCGGCAACCCGGATATTCAATCCGGTGTCGATATTATTATTGGCCCCGGTACCGAAGTGATTGCCGGTGAAGGGCAGATTCTTACGGCCGGAGCCATCGACTCACATATTCATTTTATTTGCCCGCAGCAAATAGAAGAAGCCTTAATGAGCGGCGTAACTACTATGTTAGGTGGCGGCACCGGCCCAGCCACGGGCACTAACGCCACTACCTGCACACCCGGTCCCTGGCATATCGGCAAAATGTTACAGGCCGCTGAAGGCCTGCCGATGAACCTCGGTTTTCTCGGCAAGGGTAATGCCAGCTTGCCCGCTGGTTTGGAAGAGCAATTGGCCGCGGGAGCCATGGGTTTAAAACTGCACGAGGATTGGGGAACCACACCGGCGTCGATCAATAACTGTTTAAATGTGGCTGAAGAATATGATGTGCAAGTGGCCATTCATACCGATACTTTGAATGAGTCCGGTTTTGTTGAAGATACCCTGGCTGCCTTTAAAGGTCGCACCATACATACCTACCACACCGAGGGTGCCGGTGGTGGCCATGCTCCCGACATTATCAAGGCTTGTGGTGAAAGCAATGTCTTGCCCTCATCGACCAATCCAACCCGGCCTTATACGGTAAATACTGTTGATGAGCATTTAGATATGCTGATGGTGTGCCACCACCTTGACCCCAATATTCCAGAAGATGTGGCCTTTGCGGATTCTCGTATTCGCCGGGAAACCATTGCCGCCGAAGATATATTGCATGACCTGGGCGCTTTTTCCATGATTGCTTCTGACTCGCAAGCGATGGGGCGTGTTGGCGAAGTGGTTTGTCGCACCTGGCAAACCGCCAACAAAATGAAAGTACAGCGTGGTGCTCTCGTCGGTGATAGCAGTTACTCCGATAACCAGCGGGCCAGGCGCTATATCGCCAAATACACCATCAACCCGGCCATTGCCCATGGCATAGGCCACGAAGTGGGTTCCGTCGAAGTGGGCAAGCTTGCAGATTTAGTATTATGGAAGCCAATGTTTTTTGGTATCAAGCCTGCCATGATTATTAAAGGCGGTATGATTGCAGCAGCCCCCATGGGAGACCCCAATGCATCGATACCGACGCCACAGCCGGTTCACTATCGCCCAATGTTTGGTGCCTTTGGCGGGGCCTTGCAGGCAACGTCCCTGAGCTTTGTGAGTGAGGCCGCGATGCAGGCTGGTGTTGCGGATGCCCTGGGCTTAAAGAAAAAGTTGGCGGCCTGTAAAGGTAGCCGCACCGTCACCAAGAGCGATATGATTTTAAACAATTGGATGCCGACCATGGAAGTCGACCCGGAAACCTACGAAGTGCGCGCTAATGGTGAACTGTTAGTGTGTGAGCCCGCTGACGTTGTAGCGCTGGCTCAGCGTTACTCATTATTTTAAGTGTCTACTGCCATGAAAGAATGTTTTGAGTTGGTTACAGCAGCTACGGATAAAACCATCGGCCATAGCCTGGAGATAAAACTGGACTTTGGCCAGCGACAAAAAAGCCGCAATAAGGCTCGGACCGACTGTGGTGAAACCCTGGGGTGGTTTTTGGAGCGTGGTCGAGTACTGGAAGATGGCGACCTGATGCGTTGCAACGATGGCACACTGGTAAAAGTGATTGCGGCACAGGAAACCGTGTCGCAAGCCAGTTGCGACAATGACCATTTATTGATGCGTGCCGCCTATCACTTGGGCAACCGTCATGTGCCCTTGCAAATCGGTAATGGCTGGTTACGCTATCAGCAGGACCATGTATTAGATTCAATGCTGCAAGGCTTGGGTCTTACCGTGGTTTGCTGTGAACAGCCTTTTCATCCGGAGAATGGTGCCTATAACAACCACCATGGCCATTAAGTGATGATAAATCCTTCCCTGCTTCACCTTATGCATTTAGTGAGTCCCGCATTGCCGGTGGGCGCCTATGCCTATTCTCAGGGCATGGAATATGCTGTTGAGCTGGGTTACCTGCCTGATAAAGCCAGCGCTCAGCAATGGATAGAGGGCGTGATGCAACACAGTATCAGCCATTTGGATTTACCCGTATTAGCCCGCTTATATGATAGCTGGCAACAGCAGGACCTGGAGCAGGTTAATCACTGGAACCAGTTTTTACTAGCCTCCCGTGAATCTGCCGAGTTCGAGCTTGAAGATACCCAGATGGGCCGTGCGCTGATTAGATTGCTGGTGTCGCTGGAATTACTCGCCGCCGCCGACTGGCCCCGCCAGCAGCCCAGTAGTTTTGCTAACGGCTTTGCTATGGCAGGTGTGTACTGGTCTGTTGATAAGGCTTCGCTGCTCCATGGTTTCTGCTGGAGCTGGTTAGAAAACCAGGTAGCAGCGGCGACTAAATTGGTGCCACTGGGGCAAACTCAAGCCCAGCAACTGTTGGTCGACTTAATGCCCGCCGTTGAGCACTGCTGCCAACAGGCGCTAAGCCTTAGTGACGATAATCTGGGTGCGGGTTTGCCGGCGCTGGCATTAATTTCTGCGCAACATGAAACCCAATACTCCCGCCTGTTTCGATCCTAAGGGCGATCATTGTTTATAGATTGAGGTAACCATAGTGAATTATATGTCTAAACCCGCTTTACGACTCGGTATCGGAGGCCCTGTAGGTTCTGGAAAAACTGCATTGGTTAAGGAGCTCTGCGCCCGTTTAAAAGACCGTCTCCATATTGCGGTGATCACCAATGATATTTATACCCGCGAAGATGCCGAGTTTTTATTACGCAACGATGTGCTGAATAGCGATCGTATTCTTGGCGTGGAAACCGGAGGTTGCCCCCATACAGCCATACGCGAAGATGCCTCAATGAATTTATCAGCGGTGGAAGAATTAAACGAGCGCTTCCCTGAGCTTGAGCTGGTTATGATTGAAAGTGGGGGGGATAATCTAGCAGCTACTTTTAGCCCTGAACTTTCAGACCTTACTCTCTATGTTATCGATGTATCAGCCGGCGATAAGATACCCCGCAAGGGCGGGCCTGGTATTACCAAGTCTGATCTGTTGGTGATTAATAAAATAGATCTGGCACCTATGGTGGGTGCGGACCTGGATGTTATGGATCGTGATGCAAAAAAAATGCGTGGAAATAAGCCCTTTGTTTTTTCCAATTTAAAAACCCGGCAAGGCCTGGACACGATTATTGATTTTATTGTGGCTCAGGGTATGTTGAGCCCCCGAGGGTCAGCATAAGTCTATCCACCCTATCTTGGTGCGGTGACAATTCACAGAGGACCTTATTGATCGCCGCCGCCCCATAAATGTTCAAAAATAAAACAGCCGTAGCTGGATTTAACCCCTGTGAGCAAGGCTGCTTGTCTGCTTTCACATCATTTGCACATAAATGAGGCGCAATAATCCTTGTGCCCTTGTTGTGTGCGCACATTGTAGCCACAAAATAACTAGATCTTTAGGGGTCAATTTTTCCTGTCGCACAAGTGGCTGAAAAATAAGGGTTTAATAAGATAAATTAAGTATAAGAACCAGGTTGGCATTAATTCTGCTCTAAGCGCTTGGACTAAAACAAAACTACACGCTGGAGATCATTATGGATATAAAGAAACATTCATGGGCAAAAGTCGGCGCAAAAGCGTTAGGCGTAGCAGCCTTAAGTTTAAGTGCTGCCATTACCCAAGCTGCGGATACTATCAAAGTCGGTGTGCTGCACTCCCTATCGGGCACTATGGCAATCAGTGAAACGACGCTAAAAGATACCGTTTTAATGATGGTTGAAGAGCAGAATAAAAAAGGCGGTTTGTTGGGTAAGCAACTGGAAGCGGTTGTCGTTGACCCTGCATCTGACTGGCCTTTATTTGCAGAAAAAACCAAAGAACTGATCGAACAAAAAGATGTTGATGTTATTTTTGGCTGCTGGACTTCAGTATCACGTAAGTCAGTACTGCCGGTAATTGAAAAACTGAACGGCTTGCTATTTTACCCGGTACAGTACGAAGGTGAAGAGTCCTCAAAAAATGTTTTCTATACCGGTGCTGCGCCTAACCAACAGGCTATACCTGCGGTTGATTACCTGATGGAAGAAGAGGAAGTAAAACGCTGGGTTCTGGAAGGTACCGATTACGTTTATCCTCAAACAACTAATAAAATCCTTAAGGCTTACTTAATCAGCAAAGGGGTGGCCGAGGAAGATATTTCTGTTAATTACACACCTTTTGGTTTCTCAGAGTGGACTACCCGTGTATCAGAAATCAAAAAGTTTGGTTCTGCGGGCAAAAAGACAGCGGTAGTTTCTACGGTTAACGGTGACGCCAATGTACCGTTCTATAAAGAACTGGCTAACCAGGGTATTAGTGCTGAAGATATTCCAGTTGTTGCCTTCTCTGTTGGTGAAGAAGAGCTTTCCGGTTTTGACACTGCGCCATTGGTGGGGCATTTAGCCGCCTGGAACTACTTCCAAAGTGCTGAATCAGAGGCTAACTCTGAGTTTATCGCCCAGTGGAAAAAGTACATCAAAAATAACAAGCGCGTTACCAACGACCCTATGGAAGCGACCTATATCGGTTTCAAAGCATGGGCTAAAGCCGTTGATAAAGCGGGCTCCGTGGAAGTGGATAAGGTTCGCCCTGCTATGTACGGTATTGAAGTGTCAAACCTGACGGGTGGTATTGCCAAAGTATTGCCAAACCACCACTTCACTAAGCCAGTATTAATTGGTGAAATCCAGGCTGATGGTCAATTTGAAATCGTATCACAAACTACAGAAGTTCCCGGTGATGCATGGACTGATCATTTGGCTGAATCTGCAAAAGTAATTTCAGATTGGCAAGATCCCGCTATCAGCTGCGGTAACTACAATACTGAAACCAAAAAATGTTCAGGACAAAACTTCTAATAAGGTTTGACTGAGCCCTATCTAGTGGCCTCAACTGAAAGGTTGGGGCCATTTTTTAACCGGACTGGTTGCAAAATGAAACGCCTTGTATTTTTAATAGTATGTATACAACAGCTGTTGTTCACATCCTTATTGTTTGCAGAGAATGCAGAGAATGGTTTTGATGGAAAATTATCCGCGTTAATAGTTAATTCCAACCGTCAAAAAGCAGTGGCTATTGAAGCCCTGGCAACGTTGGATGATGCCCGTGTATTACCCGCCTTAAAAGCGATGTTGGATGCCAGGCTTTATTACCGCAAGCAAGACAAGCAGATAGTCTATCTATTGGAAACATCGTCCAGTGTTTCTATTAGCGGCGTTATTAGCGGCGAAGATCTTGGTGTCGTTGAAAAAAATACCATTAAGAAAATCAGAATCAATAATAAGTTACGGCGCATACTGCGTGCCAGTATCTCCAGCCTTGAATTGACCAGCAGTGATGCCGAGCTACGATTAAATTCAGCAAAGAACCTGATAAAGGTGCCCAATAAAACATTGCGACAAGCCATTAGTGCCGCCATAGAAACCGAAAAAAACCGTGAGGTTAAACAATCCATGCAGTTGGCGCTGGCGATGATTGATATCGATAGTGACAACCAGCCTTTAAGAATGATAGCGATGCAAGTGATCGGAGATAGCATCAGCCCCGATGCCGTTAACTTGCTAGCCCGTCTTAGCCAGCGTGACGAGAAAGGCGCTTATGTAGAACAGAACCAGGAGATTGCAGAACTTGCAGAAAACCGTTTAAAAGATGCTAAAAGTCAGTTGAAATTTTTTAAAGTGATAGAAGATTTTATTTTTGGTTTAAGCCTGGGCTCCATCTTATTGCTGGCGGCCATCGGTTTAGCCATTACCTTCGGTGTTATGGGGGTGATCAATATGGCCCACGGTGAAATGATTATGCTGGGTGCCTACACCACCTTTGCTATTCAGCAGCTATTTCCAGAATTGATTCAATACTCCATCTTTATAGCGATTCCAGTTGCGTTTTTAGTCTCCGGAGCGGTGGGCGTACTGATTGAACGTTTGGTTATTCGCCATCTGTACGGTCGCCAATTAGATACCCTGTTAGCCACCTTTGGTATCAGCCTTATTTTGCAACAAGCAGTGAGAATGTACAGCTCCAATAATGTTGCTGTCATCAGCCCGGATTTTATCAGTGGCTTTTGGCAAATGAATGAAGCGGTTGCCATTACCTATAACCGTATCTATGTATTGTTTTTTAGTTTAATCGTGCTGGGTGTGCTGGCGCTGGTATTGAAAAAAACCTTGTTAGGTTTGCAGATGCGAGCCGTTACCCAAAACCGTGCCATGGCCAACTCAATGGGTATTCACTCCAGTTGGGTAGATGCACTGACCTTTGGTTTAGGGTCAGGTATTGCGGGCATTGCCGGTGTTGCGCTAAGCCAGTTCACCAATGTAGGCCCCAATATGGGCCAGGGCTATATCATTGATTCATTTATGGTCGTTGTGTTTGGTGGCGTCGGTAATTTGCTGGGTACATTTTTTGGTGCGATGAGTTTAGGCGTGGCTAATAAATTCCTGGAGCCTTATACCGGCGCAGTGATCGCAAAAATTATGGTATTGGTCTTCATCATTTTATTTATTCAGTGGCGACCCCGGGGGCTGTTTGCCCTTAAAGGCCGCTTTGTAGAGGATTAACATGATGTTAATGAATAATAAGTCTGTATTGATGAGCCTGTTAATGAATGACAAGATTGGCAGCAAGCTTATCGGTTTTATTATCCTAGCGTCTATTATTATCGCCCTGTTAAACCTGTTTGCACCCGAAGGCTCTGCCTTGCATGTGCCTACTTATATCGTATCGTTGCTAGGTAAATATTTGTGTTTCGCTTTATTGGCACTAGCACTGGATTTGGTGTGGGGCTATTGCGGTATCCTCAGCTTGGGTCACGGTGCATTTTTTGCCCTGGGCGGTTATGCCATGGGCATGTATTTGATGCGACAAATTGGTGACCGCGGTGTTTACGGTAATCCAGACCTGCCAGATTTTATGGTGTTTTTAGATTGGGCTGAAATGCCCTGGTATTGGCAGGGTTTTGATAGCCTGTCGTTTGCCTTATTGATGGTGGTATTAGCGCCGGGCCTGTTGTCATTTTTGTTTGGCTGGTTGGCCTTTCGTTCAAGGGTTACCGGTGTGTATCTCTCGATTATTACTCAGGCCATGACCTATGCATTACTACAGGCTTTTTATATGAATGAGTTTGGTTTTGGTGGTAACAATGGCCTGACCGACTTTAAAGATATTGCTGGCTTTAGTTTGTTAGCAGATGGCACCGCAGTAGGACTGTTCCTGATCAGCGCTTTATCTTTAGTGCTTGCTTATATCGCCTGCCGTTTTATCACCGAGAGTAAATTTGGCAAAGTGTTGATCGCTATTCGTGATGCCGAGAGCCGCACCCGTTTTATGGGGTACCGGGTAGAACATTACAAATTAGTAGTGTTTGTATTCTCGGCGGTACTGGCAGGTATTGCCGGCGCTTTGTTTGTGCCTCAGGTTGGTATTATCAACCCGGGTGAATTCAGCCCTATTAAATCCATAGAAATCGTTATCTGGGTGGCCTTAGGTGGGCGCGGCACTTTGTATGGTGCCGTGATCGGGGCTTTTATTGTTAGCTATGGCAAAACGTTTTTTACCGGCGCCTTCCCTGAAATCTGGCTGTTTATGCTGGGCGGTTTATTTGTATTAACAACAATGTATTTGCCCAATGGTGTCGTCGGCTTGTTTGGGCGAATTAAGGCCAACAAGGGAGAGGCATCATGATATTGGAAGCGAAAGAAAATCCACAGAGTCTGTTATACCTCAATGGTGTTACCAAAACCTTTGACGGTTTTAAGGCCATTAATAATTTATCGTTGGATATAGCGCCGGGAGAATTGCGAGCTATTATTGGCCCCAACGGTGCTGGCAAAAGTACCATGATGGATATTATCACTGGGAAAACCCGGCCTGATGAAGGCGAAGTGAAATATAAAGATGTGGTTGACCTCACTCGTTTTGATGAAGCGGATATTGCCAATATGGGTATTGGCCGCAAATTCCAAAAGCCTACAGTAGTAGAAAGCCTGAGTGTGCGAGACAACCTGGACTTATCCCTGGCAGGTAACCGGGGTATCTGGCAGTCATTATTTTTTAAATTAACCGGGCAACAGCAGCAGCGTATTGATGAAGTTATTGGCATTGTGGGTTTAACAGAAAAGTCTGGAGACCTTGCAGCAAACTTGTCCCATGGACAAAAGCAATGGCTAGAGATAGGCATGTTGATTATTCAGGACCCGGAAGTCTTGTTGGTCGATGAACCTGCCGGGGGCATGACCGATACTGAAACCATGGAAACCGCAGAGTTGTTAAAAACGATCAGCAAACAACACTCAGTGATTGTGGTAGAACACGATATGGATTTTGTCCGGGCCCTGGATTGCCACGTTACCGTGCTGCATGAAGGCAGCGTATTGGCTGAGGGTAATCTGGAGACCGTATCGACCAACCCAAAAGTTATTGAAGTTTATCTGGGGCGTTAGACTATGTTAAAAGCAGAGAATATCGATTTACATTATGGTGCCAGCCAGGCCCTGCAACGTGTCAGCTTGTCAGCGGCCAAAGGTGAAATTAGCTGTGTATTAGGTCGCAATGGTGTGGGCAAATCCAGCCTGATGCAGGCGATTACGGGGCGTCATCGCGCTACGGCTGGCACGGTAGAGTGGGAAGGCCAGGATATCAGCCAGCTCAGTGCCGCTTCACGGGCCCAGCGCGGTATAGCCTATGTGCCACAGGGGCGGCAGATTTTTTCACAGCTCACTGTGATAGAAAATTTGCAAACCGGCTTTGCCGCCCTGCCCAGAAAGCAGCGTAAAATTGATGAAGAAATTTTTGATTTATTCCCCGTGCTGCGCCAGATGACCCGCCGTCGTGGCGGCGATTTGTCCGGCGGCCAGCAACAGCAGTTATCCATTGCCCGGGCTTTGGTTATGAAGCCCAGGCTGCTTATTCTGGATGAACCCACCGAGGGTATACAGCCGTCTATTATTAAAGATATTCATAATGTCATTACCATTCTTAAACAACAGGGTGATATGGCCATCTTGCTGGTAGAGCAGTATTTTGAATTTGCTCGGGACCTCTGTGACCAGTATGCGGTGATGGATCGGGGCGAAATTATACTGGCCGGGCGAGGTGAAGACATGGTGGAAGAAGAAGTTCGCAGCCATATGACGGTTTGATTTATGGTTGTGTTGGCGTAAGCTGCCCAGCTTTATAGTTTATCTTCGGGGTTTGAAAATGAAATATTTGCTGCTAATGACGAGTGCTCTGTTAAGCGCCTCAGCCTGGTCTTTGACGACCCTGGAGGTGCCAACGGGAGAAACCTATACCGTAGCGGTTGATCAGCAGCGCTTGTCATTAACATCACTCACCCTGGGTGACGGTGCGCGTATTCGTTTTGCTGACGGCGTTAGTCAATGGCAGGTAAGAGCCGATCGGGCTGTTATTGGTTCAGACGTACTTATTGAGGGAGCCGGTGCCAGCGGTGAGACAACAGCCGTTAGTGCTAAAGCACAATCGGGTTCCAGCTGTAAAGATGGCCTGGCCGGTGAAAACGGTGCAAAGGGCATTGATGGTAGCAATGGTGTTTCTATTCGCCTGCAGATAGGCCTGGTAAGCCTGGGAGATATGCTAATTAATACCAGCGGTGGTCATGGCGGTATAGGCGCTCAGGGCGGTAATGGCGGTGACGCTGGTGGTTTTGAAAAAAATTGTTCCCGTGCACCTGTCGGCGGTGATGCCGGGGCCGGTGGCGCTGGCGGTGCTGGTGGTGATGCCGGTAACATTACGGTGCTTTTTTGGGCGGCTGACCCTGCTTTGAATGTATCACCGGTGGCGAATTTGATCCGTACTGAAGCCAGCCCGGGTAATGGCGGCGAAGCTGGCCAGCCTGGCCAGCCCGGTGCCGGCAGTGGTGGCCGCTATGTGAAGCGCAAAACCTTAACCGGCAGCCGAGTGTGGGTAGCCGGTGGTTCCGAGGGCGCCACCGCAGAGGCGGGTGCCCCGGGAAAAACCGGAGACCAGGCTAAGGTTCTGGTGGAGCAGGCACTGATATCGGTGGCACCTGCGCTTATGCCCGCTCGAAGTAAACCCCTTACGGCTTCGTCGCAGCAAGCCGAGATTGAAGCCATCAAGCAGGAACTGCGCTCGTTAATACAACGTTTAGAGCAGTTAGAGGTCTCGCAATAAGCTGTTCTACCTAACGCTTGCCTACTTGTGGAGCAGGCTTTTATCTTGTTCCCCCGATTAATCCCCCCGATCCCGGATATTGCCCTAATCAAGTTCTGCATTTATGCCCATAAAGGGGCATAAATAGGGCTTTTCAGGCCCCTGAATCCCCCAAAAAAACAAAATGCACTTATTGGGTGCGCAATTTTCACAGAGCACCATAGATGGGCGCAAACAGGCGCCACTTTGGGGTTGTTCTGGTTTTTTATTGCTAATTATTATTTAACCTATTGATTTTAATGGCTATTTTAAAGTTGGTATGCCCCGTGCTAAACAGAGGTATAGCTCTTGTTTTGTGAGTGTTAATTAACGCGAGCTAGCACAGATGATATTAATTAGAATTTTCTTAGAACTTGGAGATAGTGAGAATGAAAACAGTAAAGACATTATTAGCAGCGGCAGTAGTTGCTTCAACAGTAGCAACCCCCGCAGTGGCTGAAGTAGAAGTGGCTGCATCAGCGGCTGTTGCCAATATGTACCTGTGGCGTGGTCAGGACCTGAGTAACGGTTCACCAGCAGTTTCAGGTGACATCACTGCCAGCCTGGGCGGCGCCTATGCCGGTGTTTGGGCATCATCAGGTGACGATACAGCGGGTCAGGAGTATGACGTATACGCAGGTTACGGTTTGGAGCTGGCTGGCTTGACTGTTGACGCTAGCGTGTGGACTTATGTTTACCCTGGTGACGAAGAGTTGGGTGAAGCGGGTAACTTGTCTGAAGCCGTCTTGTCTGTTGGCTACGGTCCTTTCTCTGTTTCTTACCTGGATAACATTGCCGGTGGTAGCGGTTACTCATACATCACGGTTGGTGCTGAAATGGGTAAATTCTCAGCGACTGTGGGTATGACAGATTCAGATGACGTTGAAGATGTAAGCACGGACTATGTGCACCTCGATATCAGCTATGCCTACAACGACAACCTGTCTTTCACTGTCAGCCAAGTAATTGATGAAGATACTGACGGTACTGTGGAAGACGATCTTCACTTTGTACTTTCTTACAGCCTGCCAATCGGCGAGTAAGTTTGTGTAATCCGGGTTATTGGCAAGCTTGCTGATAATCCAAACCTTTTAGTGCTTTGTCTCCCCCGACTTTTGATGGCACTAATTTGGTCAGCTGCGTTGCGGCGCAGCTGACCCTTTTAACATTATTTAGTCACACTGGTTTTAATAATCCCTGTGTACTAATCAACTAACATTTTAGGAGAAGGCCAATGAAACTGGTTACGGCTGTAGTCAAACCATTCAAATTGGACGACGTGCGCGAAGCGCTGTCTGAAATCGGTGTACAGGGTATTACTGTTACAGAAGTAAAAGGTTTCGGACGCCAGAAGGGTCACACCGAGTTATACCGTGGCGCAGAATACGTTGTCGACTTTTTACCGAAAGTAAAAATTGAAGTAGCGATTGCTGAAGCAGCGCTAGATCAAGTTATCGAGGCAATCACCAATGCTGCCAACACTGGCAAAATTGGCGATGGCAAAATCTTTGTTTCTACCCTAGAGCAGGTGATCCGTATCCGCACCGGCGAGACTGGCGATGAAGCTATCTAAGTTAAGGGTTTTTACTCTGGCTTTTTAACTAAACGAGCTTAGCCTTTTGGAGGGCTGAACGATGGAAAACGAAATTTTTCAATTACAGTATGCGCTCGACACATTTTATTTCTTAATTTGTGGCGCGCTGGTTATGTGGATGGCAGCAGGTTTTGCCATGTTAGAAGCGGGCCTGGTTCGCTCTAAAAATACCACAGAAATCTTAACCAAGAACGTTGCTCTATACGCAATCTCTTGCATTATGTATATGGTTTGCGGTTACGCAATCATGTACGGCGGCGACATTATGCTTGCCACCATTACTGGCGACGGTGTAACCGGCGCTGAAGAAGCTGCGACTTACGCACCTTCCGCTGACTTTTTCTTCCAGGTAGTGTTTGTTGCTACTGCAATGTCGATTGTTTCCGGTGCCGTTGCTGAGCGTATGAAGCTTTGGGCTTTCCTGGCTTTCGCTGTGGTAATGACTGGTTACATCTACCCAATGGAAGGTTCATGGACTTGGGGTGGCAATGCCGTATTTGGTATGTACACACTTGGCGACTTGGGTTTCTCTGACTTCGCTGGTTCCGGTATCGTTCATATGTCTGGTGCTGCTGCGGCTCTAGCGGGTGTTCTACTGCTAGGCGCCCGTAAAGGTAAGTACGGCCCTAACGGTGAAGTTAACGCAATCCCTGGTGCTAACCTGCCTTTGGCGACTTTAGGTACCTTCATCCTGTGGATGGGTTGGTTCGGTTTCAACGGCGGTTCTGTATTGGCAACAGCCAGTGTAGAAAGTGCAAACAGTGTTGCGGTGGTATTTATGAATACTAACGCTGCTGCTGCCGGTGGCCTGGTTGCTGCTCTTATCGTTGCCCGCACCCTGTTCGGCAAAGCGGATCTGACGATGGCTCTTAACGGTGCTTTGGCTGGTCTGGTAGCTATTACTGCTGAGCCTTCAACACCTACTGCCCTGCAAGCAACTTTGTTCGGCGCTGTTGGTGGTGCTCTGGTTGTATTCTCTATCCTGACGCTAGACAAGCTGAAAATTGATGACCCTGTAGGTGCTATCTCTGTTCACGGTGTTGTTGGTCTGTTAGGTCTGTTACTGGTTCCCCTAACTAACGACGGTTCAAGCTTTTCTGGTCAGTTGATCGGTGCCGCGACTATCTTTGTTTGGGTATTCGTAGCCAGCTTGATTGTTTGGGGTATTCTGAAAGCGGTAATCGGTATCAGAGTCTCTGATGAGGAAGAGTACGAAGGTGTAGATCTATCTGAATGTGGTATGGAAGCCTACCCAGAGTTTACTAATAAGTAATAGGATTATTGCTAGTGACTAACTAAGGGCGTCTTCGGGCGCCCTTTTTTGTTCTTGTCAGACAAGTTCGTAGAGCATGACTATTTATATTTTGGTTTTTTATCGTGTCTAAATGCCCCTTCAGAGTAAATCATCGCAGATGATAGCGATTTTCTAAGTGAATCCTTCAGGCCGGGCATAAGATTGATAGCATCAAAGCTTTGGTAAAAATCATTGAGTAAGTCAGCATATTCCTCAATGATGGCTTGGCCATTGCGCAGGCCAAAAGGAACACCAAAATTTGTCAGGGTTTTCCTGTCTGGGAATATTTTCGCCCCTTTCATTTTAAGCGCCATGGTATTGTCAAGATGTGGGTATATCAGAGTATGGGTAATATCGTAAGGCGGTGTCAGAGTAATATTCTGGCGGTCCTGACTATACTGAAGCGCAAAGTTTTTCAGGTGTGCATCTCCATTACCAATTAAGCAGTTAAAAATAATATAGCGATACATGCGTTCCATCTGTTCCTGAGAGTGTGTGTAATCCCACGTTGCACGCATCAAGGTCTCATATTTTCCACGGTATTTTGGTTGCCCGGTTAGTACAGTAAAATCTTCAAAGGCCAATTGCTGGCCGTCATTGATATCAAATCGTTCTATAACAAAACTCATATGATCGTCAGATAGCCAAAAATTTGGAGGGTTTAGTCCGACATGTTTTGCTGCAGACATACAAATATATTCATTGACTGTAAGTTGCTCAAATTCATCATCAAAGGTTTTAACTATTAAGTCATTCTGATGAATAGTTGATCGGCCAGAAATTGGCACCATGACTTTGGGTTGAACTCCAGACAGTATTCCACTCAGGTAATAGCGATCAAGCAGCTCTGCAAAAATAGGTTTGCTTCCTCGCCAATGAAGGATGTCATCAAGGGAAAGTTGCTCATTGTTTCCTGCCACTATTGTGGACTCAACGGTTATATGGCCAATGCCATTGTCGCGTTGAAGGGCAAGCAGATAAAGATCATTAACAGTTGCATAGCGTTCTAACCTTTCAGCGATGTAACGCCGAACATAACCTTCAGGCAGGTTCTGTCGGAATACTGGATGCAGTTCGCCATAGTTGTAAGGTGCATCGCGCAATGGCATGTTAAGTGAGCAGGGTGGGCAATCTGGGCTCTCATAATAAAATGCATACCCAGCCGGTTGGGCCAATCTTCCCGCATGTTGACCAAAGGATGAAATGCTGACTTCTTTTATGCGATTAGGCAGGTCAATCATCATTCTCTCCATAGTGATCGCCCAAATTATCCAGATTTGGGAAGGGGCTTAGTTTATGTGATAGCCCAAGTTCATAGCCTGCACAATGGATATAGCGCAGCAGAATAGCCAATGAGCCGGTGAATTGACCACGCTCAATATCTGATATGGTTTGCCGGTCGATTTTAATTTTTTTTCCTAAAGCTTGCTGGGTGTATTTTTGTTCTTTTCGCCAGGTCGCCAGGGCTTGCCCCATAGTCTTCAATTCATCAAATTGCATGGCTGTAAGCTCATATGTTTGTCGGTATATAACGGCAATATAGTGATGGCTGGCATAATTGTCAATATATGGCGACATTTCTGAGAGTTTATGGACTGGTGTCGCTATATAGTGACATTGTGTGGATGGCTAGAATTGGGAATTTAGTTGGATATACGTGAAAGAACAGTGAAAGTGTCTGTCCCATTGCTCCCCACCTTCGGGCGCCCTTTACCCTTGCCCTATGTTCTATGCCTGGCTTAACGGAGTAGGATTGCCCCTGGCTAATTGTGATAGTGCTTTCAGGTGTGTCTATTAACACCGTACCCGATAATACGATGAAGGTTTCATCAGCTGCATCTTCACCGATGGTTTCTGAAAACCATTGATCATTGTTATTGGCGGTTTCTTCAAAAAAGTTCTTCATATTCAAGGTGCATAACATTTATATACTGCACATACGCGCATAACAAAGGCTGCGCTTAATAACCGAGCCAATCCCCATCTTTAATGAGACACTCTAAGGCAAGAAATTCCCACCTTAAACAATCACATTTGTTTAAATATCAGGGTTAAGGTTCAAAGGTTGCCGTGCAAGTTTACGCATGGCCGAAATAGTAGGGCGGGGATGGATGTGAGAGTACTGGATTCCCGCCTACGCGGGACGGTTGACGGTTTAGGAGGGGCGGCAAATAAGGCCGGCGCTCTTCGTTTTCTTAGGTACGTTGGCCAATTAGAGTAACCATTGTCATCGGTGCCGGTTCTTTAGATCGGTCATTAGCCCTCAGCGGCCCATTTTTCCTGTAAGCCCTTGCTTTTCATCCAGTTGCTAGCTAACTTAGCACCCACAATAATGCAAAGAGCTACC
>JAAELM010000018.1 GCA_024226635.1 Oceanicoccus sp.
AAGCAACGGGTGGTGTGATGATGCTTATGGCAAGGCAGATTGCTTGCAGAGTGATACAGCAGTTAATGAGAATTGCTGATGCTAAAGAGCAAAAATACTTAGCAGCAAATGGGCGCATAACGCCTGCAACAGGGGCGCAGCGTTAGCTGAGTCCAGCGAGTGAAACGAGCGACTTGATTGCACTGGTTATGGGACATACCAGCCCGCGTAGGCTTACGAAATACGTTTCCGGCGCATCCAGCCTAAGCCGGCTAGGGCCGAACCAAACAACCAGACTGCGGCCGGGACGGGCACTGCCGCAGTGAATGTTTCGTTTATTTGAATATTGTCCAGAAACATATACGACGGGCTTCCGTTCTGACCGTCGGCACCGTCAATAGCCACGTACTCGAGGTTAGTGAAGGCATCCGGCAGGTAATAGCGGGTCAGACCGCCGCCCAGATCTTCTGAATAGAGATTGCCTAAATCGCTGACCCAAAGATTGTCCCCTTCGAACGTCAAGGCACTAATATTAAAAATGCTCACGTCAGTCGTTGAAACGAAGGAGTTCAGGCTGAATGCCGCGTCATTTGCACCGCGCAGATTTACATGCGCCTCTTCGTAACCAAGGCCGGAGTTATACGGTAATGAGAGCAGACCAGCATTGCCCAATGGGTCTGGTGCACCGTATACCGAACCATCTACGGCGTAATTATATAAGACCAGGTTGTTGGCGTAATAACGATAGGCAAACTCGAGCCCACCCAGTTGGAAGTTGTCGACATGAATTGTGCCCGGGAGAGTTTCGAAATCGATAACCGTGGCATTGGCAGATATTGAAGACAGTAGAGCTAGTGCCAGTAACTTTTTGCGCATAAGCATCCCCCTAGAAGTATTTGCATATCCTAGCAGAGCTCGCCCGCTAGTAAACACACTTCATTTTATGTTTAGTACCTAGCCCCATAACGCCTGCAACAGGGGCTGGCCGATAGGCCAGTCCAGCGACTGAAAGGAGCGACTTGATTGCACTGGTTAGGTGTCATTAGCTACTGCACTCGCTACATTTCCACCCGCCAATTTTTGCGTTCAGAACTTTCCAAATGATTACAAGAACTAGCCAAATACCATAGGTCACAACTGTTAGGACAAGATGCACCAATATCATGAAGCCACTAGTTTGGCTGTTATTCCTATGATGCTTTGTAGTCTTGTTGCACTTGCTACAGTGTTTCAGTTGTTCTTCGATTACTTGTGCCATCTTTACCTCCCCTTGGCGAATGGCAGACAAAATATTCTATTTCATAGCTGATGAGAACCCTATACGCAGAAAAGACACCTAACGCCTGTGGCTGGGGCGGCGTGCGAAGCACGACGTCCAGCGAACGCAGTGAGCCAACAGCCCACACTGGTTAGGTGTTCTAAGCACAGTTTTTTACTCTGGAATATAGTACCTGTAGCAGGCTATCAAGCTGAGTTAACCAAGCAGGTGTAGCCTTGTCCCATCGGCAGCTTTCTGGCTGTGTGTATTTAATGTGTCTCCACTTACCATCAATATCCACTATCAAGCTTATTTCTGCTTCATCGCTACAAGTATCTCCGATAGCTAGACTACTAAAATATGGGATTTCCTCTGGTATATTTTTAATAATTTTTTCTAAGTCTATGAACTCCTGAGCACTTAAAGTGAGGTCTTCACAAAAATACGAAGACTTTAAATCTGCCTTCTTGTGCAACCGAAGCTTCCCGGTGCTGTCCGCATAGATACCTGGGCCAGTATGGCCCCAGTCATTTTCCCACGACGTCTCCAGTGACCATTTGTCCTGACAGAATGCGGTTGGTGCCAGTAAGGCCAAAATGGTTACAGCAAATATACGAAGCATAAAGAACACCTAACGCCTGCAACAGGGGCGCAGCGTTAGCTGCGTCCAGCGACCAAAGGGAGCGACTTGATTGCACTGGTTATGGGGAATGCCAATGCGATTGATCTTAGGCTGCTTGCTTACGTCTTATCCAGCCCAATCCTGCCAGAGCCGATCCGAACAGCCAGACGGCTGCGGGTATCGGAACAGCCGCACCGACGACAATGTTATCGACCTCCAGGAATACCTCCCAACCACAGCAATACGAGGGTGAGCCAAGATAAAATTCTGCTGTTTCAATGTTCAACCACTGGCCAGTACCCAGATCGGAGCTTTGGCCAGAGATAGTACTTCCGTCTGACAACCAAGCGGTAATGAACAGATCATTCCCGAATGAGCTTGCAGCATCAAATGAATAAATGGCGAAGTTGGAGCTGTCCTGACGGGAAATTGACAGGTATATCTCAAAACCCTCAACAGGCGGGGTTTCAGCACCAGAAACAATAAAGTATTTATCTATTGTGCCGACTATCTCACCGGAACCGCAACCTGGTCCCGAGCAATAGAATCCCCCCGACCCGTATGCATCTATTGTGTATCCCTTTGAGTCGATTGAGCCTGGTTCGCCAGCTGCAAACTCTTCGAAATCGATCGTAACGGTAGTGGCCTGAGCAAAGCCGGCGAATAGAAATAAGTACAATGCAAAAAGCTTATTCATTTTTAGTGCCTCACTAATCTGCATATCTACTACAGAACCAATTTAGCAGATTGGAGGGAGGGGGTAACTACCGTTTGTAAAATAGTTCGACAGATGCAAAAACAAACAAATCGGGGGGCTTTATTGTAAGACGGACCGCGTCTGCTTGGGGTCGTTAGCGGTCAGCCACTAACCGCCCCATAACGCCCACAACAGCGGCCAGCCGGTAGGCTGGTCCGGTGACCGAAGGGAGCATACTGATTGTGCTGGTTATGGGGCATGGTGGCATTCTAAACCATGCACAAAAAAATCCATCATGAGGATGAGTTTTCTGGGAATCTCTATAGCTTTGGGCTAGGTGGTTTGTTTTCGTCTAAACCAACCCAAACCTGCCAGAGCTGAACCGAACAGCCAAACAGGTGCAGGAATGGGTACCACGTTATAGCGCAGACTCACGCCGACAAATGAAACCTCCTCATTACCACCCTTAAGTTGCACCCTATCAGCAAGATCCACAAATATATTCACTTGCCCATCGGCGAGAATATCGATCAGCAATGCGTCAGAAATCTCATAGCTACGTGCAAACTCTATATCCGTGCAACACCCATGCACATACGTGAAA
>JAAELM010000019.1 GCA_024226635.1 Oceanicoccus sp.
ATACCAATAATCCATACCCAGACCACCAGTCTGGATTGCCACATACGCAGTTGCGCCTGCGGGAGGATGAACCGAATAAGTAACAGTCATGAAAATAAGTGCCAGAGTAACACCAAGTGCAAGTGACCACCATGAGAGACCAAAAAAATCATATATAGCAACACCCATCAATGCACCAAGAAAATGCCCTAACAAAACATTCCTCGGTTGTGCCAGCGGAGCCTTATAAGCACCATAGACCAAAACTGCTGTCGCACCAAAGGGCCCCAACAGCAGAGGGCATTTAAACTTAAAAGCCATGAACGCTGTAATCGCTATACCAACCATGGAACCAACAAATGTAATCCACAACACTTTCCATGCAACCGGCGGTTGCGGTGCCCTAGGCAATTCACTAATCTTATTTAATAACGACATAGCTCTATTCTCCCCATGAAGATATTTTTATAAAATACGGTTAAAAACGCCATACTTAGCTGAAGCTCACTCTGGATCATTTTTATGCTAAATATTTGCATCAGACACTGCCGACATCACACAAAACAGAGAATTTACCTTCTCGATAAAACCATAC
>JAAELM010000020.1 GCA_024226635.1 Oceanicoccus sp.
AGAATGACGGATGGGCTTTTTTCATTTATACGCCACGTGGCAACAACCATGGTAAAAAGCTATTCGATGCAGCACACAAAATGGACACATGGTTTGCACAGACGCTAACAATAGATAATACTAAACGTCCTGACGGCTCGCCGGTTATACGCCCAGAGCATATCGAAGAAGAGCGCGAAATGGGTATGGCAGAGGAAAAGATACAGCAAGAGTATTACTGTTCGTGGGAAGGTGGCATGGAAGGCGCTTATTATACGGCAGAGCTTAGAGACTTACAAAAGTCTGATAGGTTTGGGCAGTACCCGCATGACCCACTTAAACGAGTTCAAACCTTCTGGGATATTGGTATCAATGACCAAACATCTATTGTGTTCACACAACGCGGCGATGATGGTAACCCGGTTATTATTGATTTTCTTGTGGGCCGCAACATATCTATATCAGAGTGGATAAAAACACTAAGACAGTTACCTTATGATTATGACGAACACTGGTGGCCGCATGATGGCGCTAACCGTGAGCAATTTAGCGGTAAAAGCAAAGCAGACCAAGCAGCAGAGTTAGGCTTTTACGTTGAGATATGCCCTAACCTATCGCGTGAAGA
>JAAELM010000021.1 GCA_024226635.1 Oceanicoccus sp.
CTAAAGAAGGCGATGCCCAATACGCCGCAGCAGATGTTATTCCGCGGCCAGAATATTTTGGGTTACCGTCACTATGCCGACGATGTTGTAGAGCGCTTTGTAGAGCGTGCAGCGGTAAATGGTGTTGATGTATTTCGGGTCTTTGATGCGATGAATGACCCGCGCAATCTTGAGACGGCGATTAAGGCGGTGCGTAAAGTGGGCAAGCATGCCCAGGGTACTATCTCCTATACCCTGAGCCCTGTTCACGATATAGATCTATGGGTGAATTTAGCCAAACAGATTGAGTCCATGGGTGCAGACTCGATTGCCATTAAAGATATGGCGGGTTTGTTAAAGCCCTATGTGGCCTATGAATTGGTTGGTCGCCTGAAAAAAGAACTGGATATCCCTATTCATATGCAGTGCCATGCCACTACAGGCTTATCCACAGCCACGGCATTAAAAGCGATTGAAGCGGGTATTGATAATGTCGATACCTCTATTTCTTCCATGAGTATGACCTATGGTCACTCGCCCACCGAATCCGTAGTGGCCATGCTGGAGGGTACTGATCGCGATACGGGTTTGGATATTACCCTGCTGGAAGAAATTGCCGCTTACTTTCGTGAAGTGCGAAAGAAGTACGCCAAATTTGAAGGGTCTTTAAAGGGGGTAGACTCCCGTATTCTGGTGGCACAGGTGCCCGGTGGCATGCTGACCAATATGGAAAGCCAGCTAAAAGACCAGGGCGCTGCCGATAAGTTAGATGATGTACTGGCTGAAATTCCTAAAGTCCGTAAAGACCTGGGTTATATCGCACTGGTAACGCCAACGTCGCAAATTGTTGGTACCCAGGCCGTGATGAATGTGATGTTTGGCGAGCGTTATAAGTCTATCTCCAAAGAAACAGCAGGTGTATTAAAGGGCGAATATGGTTCAACACCAGCGCCAGTGAATGCTGAACTACAAGCCCGTGTATTAGACGGTGCAGAGGCTATTACTTGTCGCCCTGCGGATTTAATTGAAGCGGAAGTTGATAAGCTGACCGGTGATCTGCAGGGTATCGCTAAAGAGAAGGGCATTAAGCTGGCCGCTGGCGGGAATGAAATCGACGACGTGCTGACCTACGCCTTATTCCCTGAAATTGGCCTGAAATTTTTACAAAACCGCGGCAATCCAGATGCCTTTGAACCCGTGCCTACCGGTGAAGAAGTGGCTCCAGCTGCGGCGGCTGCCGCTGCTACTCCGGGTGATGCAGAAGTGTATACCGTTGCAGTGGGTGGCCAGAGTTATGTGGTTCAGGTCGCTGAAGGTGGTGATATTTCTAATATTGCCGCCGCTGCCGCTCCAGCTGTTGCTGTACCCGCTGCGCCTGCCGGTGCTGGCGACCCCGTTGTTGCTCCGTTGGCCGGTAATATCTTTAAGGTCAATGTCGCCGTTGGCGAACATGTGCAACAAGGTGATGTGATTATTATTCTGGAAGCCATGAAAATGGAAACCGAAGTCCGTGCGGCCACTTCAGGTGCCGTGGTTAGTGTGAGTGTCAAAGAGGGTGATTCAGTCGCCGTTGGCGACGTGTTGTTAAGCATCGCGTAATTGGGATTATCAACCTATGGAAAAGTTATTATCCCTTTGGTACGACTCGGGCATCTATCAAATAGCTCCCGGCCAGTTTGTGATGATTCTGGTGGGCTTGCTGCTGTTATATCTCGCGATCAAGCGTGGCTTTGAACCTTTATTACTAGTACCTATTGGCTTTGGTGGTATCCTGGCCAACATCCCCGGTGCTGGCCTGGCCTTTTCCGGTGTCGAGAATGCACTGTATTCTGCTAACCCTGAGGTGTTGCAAGCCATGGCAACGGCTTTGCAGTTGGCCAGCTGGGAAACCGGTAAAGATATCTTCAACGCCTATGAAGCCTCCAGTGCCAGTATGCATGTGTTAGCCGTGCAAACCGCTGCCGATTTGGGCTTTAGCAATGGCATGCTCTACAACTTCTATACCGTGGCGATTGCCAGCGGTGTTGCCCCGTTGATTATCTTTATGGGGGTGGGTTCAATGACAGACTTTGGTCCATTGCTCGCCAACCCTAAAACCTTGCTGCTAGGTGCTGCAGCGCAATTTGGCATCTTCGCTACCGTACTGGGTGCGGTGGGTTTAACGGCCCTTGGCCTGATGGATTTCTCCCTCGCTGATGCTGCGGCTATCGGTATTATCGGTGGTGCTGATGGTCCAACGGCTATCTATGTGGCCAGCTTGTTGGCCCCTGATCTGCTGGGTGCCATTGCGGTGGCGGCCTATTCCTATATGGCGCTGGTGCCCATGATCCAGCCACCCATTATGAAGGCGTTGACTACCGAAGAAGAACGCAAGATTGAAATGGTGCAATTAAGGCCTATTTCCAAGGCTGAAAAGATTTGCTTTCCCTTGGTTCTGCTGATTCTGGTGGCCCTGGTATTACCTTCTGCAGCGCCATTATTGGGAATGTTTTGTCTGGGTAACCTGATGCGTGAATGTGGTGTGGTAGACCGCCTAAGTGATACCACCCAGAATGCACTGATCAATATCACCACTATCTTCCTGGGTCTGTCGGTGGGCTCTAAATTGAGTTCAGATAAATTCCTGGACTTTAATACCCTGGGTATTTTGCTGCTAGGTATGGTGGCCTTTGGTATTGGCACGGCCTGTGGCGTATTGATGGCAAAATTGATGAACCGTTTTTCCAGTACGCCTATCAATCCTTTGATTGGCTCTGCCGGTGTTTCTGCGGTGCCAATGGCCGCACGGGTATCCAACAAAGTAGGGTTGGACGCCAATCCGCAAAACTTCCTGCTGATGCATGCTATGGGGCCCAATGTGGCTGGGGTTATTGGCTCTGCGGTTGCTGCGGGTGTGATGATTAGTTTGGTGGGTGGCTAATAGAGATTAGTGCTTGTCGGGGCTGCTTAGGCTGCCCCGGCTAAAATAATTATTCGACGCATAAAAGTCCCCAGCATCTGAACGCTCCAAATCCCGTCGCTCATCAGACTTCCTTCTGCGCTTATGGCTGAGGTCCAGTCTTGGGTTTTGACGTTGCTCTTTGCCCTGACGGCGATCAAGGCCGGTACGTCTGTTAAAGAAAAATCGGTTAGTCATTGTTTTTTAAGCTGTTTATAGCAAGTTTTCCTAGGCTTTCCGGTGTGTGTACTATCTTTAAAGTGCACTTTACAGTGCTGCCCCAGCGTCATATTACAGTCATGTTACCGTGATACTGTGGTTCTCCGCTGGTGATTTGGGCAGAGCACTTTTTGCTAGGGGTAGGAACAATTCTAGGCCATGAGCCGCAGTTTTCCAGTGAGTTGTGAATATGCCACAGACTTAGGGCGTATTGATCTTATTATTAGGGTTCCTATCACCTTGTATGCGCCATATAATGCACTATTAATGATAAAAATATGAGGTGATAGATTGACTGCGGAGCAGGTAACAGCACGGGTTGCACAGATTGGGCAACAGCTGATCGATGTGGCGAAAGCCCTGCCTGTGCAATCTATAAATAAGGCAGTCAGCGGTGCGCTTATTGTTTGGCTGTTCATTGCCCTGGCCCAGCTGGCGAGTGTCTTTATTAGCGATGATACTGTTCCTGCCGCTACACCTGCCGCTACAGATACCACTACAGATACCACTTCGGCTACCCAAACCCAAGCCGCTAGTAAAACAGATATTGCCCAACTGCAATCTATTAACCTGTTTGGTGCTGTCGGTGCAGTACCGGTACTTCAGACTGAGACAGCGGTAGTTGCTGATAACGCGGCCTTAAATGCCACTAAGACCAAATTGAAATTGAGCCTGGAGGGTATTGTCCATACCCCCGATGATGATGAATCGCTGGCGGTTATCGTCTACCAAAATAAACAGGATCAATATTATATTGGCGACAAATTGCCAGCGGGTAATAATGTCACCCTGGCCCGGGTGATGACAGATCATGTGATCCTGGATAACAGCGGTCGTTATGAATCCCTATGGCTATACGACGACGAAAAGAAAGCCTCTGGCCCCAGGCAGGCAGTATCCCCCCCTCAATCAAACACAACAGCGGTGACCGATAAGCGCGGCAATGCAGGTGCGACCAATCTTGCTAAGGGGTATCGCGATCGCCTCTATAAAAACCCAAGTTCCCTGGCACAAGTGTTGCGGATATCACCCGCACAAAAAGATGGCCAGATGTTGGGGTACCGAGTCAGTCCTGGCCGTGACAGGCAGCAGTTTACCCAATTAGGTTTTAAAACTAACGACATTGTTACCAGTATCAATGGCATTGAATTAGATGAACCTTCCAAGGCATTGGAGATTTATAAGCTGATGCGCACGGCATCAGAAGCAAGCTTTACTGTGGATCGCAATGGCGCCCCGGTTGAAGTGTTGGTGTCTTTGGGTGAATAAAAAAGAGCAGTGCCACAAAACAACGTCATCCCCGCCCCCGACAAATGCACTCGAGGGCAGGCTTCGACGAAAATGACTATCGTCATTCCCGCGAAGGCGGGAATCCAGTGCTGTAGATTTCCGCC
>JAAELM010000022.1 GCA_024226635.1 Oceanicoccus sp.
AAAATGAACGTCTGGCTGCTCTCGAAGCGGCGCGCCTGGCCGCTGAAGAAGCTGCCCGCATTCTGGAAAATAAACGCCTGGCTGCTCTCGAAGCGGCGCGCCTGGCCGCTGAAGAAGCTGCCCGCATTCTGGAAAATGAACGCCTGGCTGCTCTCGAAGCCGAAGCCACTCGCCTGGCCGCTGAAGAAGCTGCCTCTGTGGTTAACGCAGATTCAGGAAACCCTCTTCCCACGACCAATGTAGCCGCCAACAGCTCAAGTCTGGGCTTATTTAATGTGGAGTCTTCAGGCATTAGGTTACCCGCTGACCAGCTTGAAGAAGAACTTTAAAACGTCATCCAAATGTCACATTGCTGCAATATAAAGACCCAATAATCGCTCTCATCATTAAAAGAGAAGAGAAAACGATGAGAGCGATAAACACACTGAATACAGACAAAAAAATCGATATAGATAATCTATGCAGCCGCAAGTTATGGGAAATCCTCATGGTTAACCAGCGTCTGGACCGGCTACAACAAGAGACTATCGAACAAGAGCTTTTGACCCGACGCCACTATATTCCTGAATTAGCTAGCAGACGCCAATAAGCAGTGGCAGCCATCGCCCGGCGCCGGTATTATGCGAACAAGCATTTAACCAAAGGCCGGAAATATTGTGTTACCCCGTTTAATTTTACTGATAGCCTTTGTCCTGGCTGTTGTTACGATTATCAAGCTGGTCAGAAATACCCCTGAAGAGCAAAAGAAAGGCCTGTATTTAAAGCTGGGCTTAAGTGGGCTGGCGATTGTACTGATTTTGCTGGCGGTAACCGGCCGCATCCACTGGATTGGGGCAATGATTGGCGCACTCATTCCTATTGTTAGGCGCTCTATACCCTTTCTTATCAGGATGTTTCCACTATTCCAGCAATTTCTCGGTACTAAAACAAAGGCCGACGATAACGGGCAAAGCCCTCCTCCCCAAGCCAATAGCGATATGGATGAAGAGTCGGCCTATGCAGCACTGGGACTCTCCCCGGGCGCCACCAAAGAAGAGATTATCCAGGCCCACCGCAAGATGATGCAAAAAGTCCACCCCGACCGGGGCGGCAGTGATTATCTGGCGGCGCAAATTAATCAGGCCAAAGAGCTGTTAATCCGCAATCTATCGTAGCTGTGAATGCAGTTTCACGATAAAATTGAATCTTAAAAAATCACACTTTGTACGGTTATTTTAATCCTATGAGCACAGTCTTTGTTGTAAGAAATCAAGATGGTTATTTTGCTACCAAGCAAAAGGAATGGGAGTGTGGCCGTGAACCCAAACTGTTGTTTCGCAGCCTACATAAAGATGAGGCCTTAAATATTGTTTTTGAGCTAAGCTCCAAAGATATTTATCTGCGTGCTGAGGCGATCAGTGTTGAGATGGATGAAAAGAAGCAGCCTGTGATTGAGGTGACGGCGCCACCTAAGGCCAAACCCGAAGAAGTTAGCGTTACTGAAAAAGAAAACGTCACTCCCGCGGAGGCGGGAGTCTAGGTTCCCGCCTCCGCGGGAACGACAGTTAAGTTATTAGGCCATTGAAACTTAGCCTATAACCCCCATCTAATACCCTGAGCTCACTATTTAGGACATTATCCTGTCATGCTGCGAATCTTTCTTTTCCTTGCCACCAATATGGCGATTCTATTAGTAGCCAGTATTACCTTGAGCCTGCTCGGCTTTAACTCAATTATGGCCGCCAATGGCGTCGATCTTAACCTCAGCGCTCTACTGGTGTTCTGTGCGGTGTTTGGTATGGGTGGCTCCCTGGTATCACTGATGCTCTCTAAATGGATGGCTAAGCGCAGTATGGGCGTGCAGTTGATAGACCAGCCTAAGAACCGGCAGGAACAGTGGCTAAAGGACACTGTGGCGGAGTTGGCGCAAAAAGCCAGTATTGGTATGCCAGAGGTCGGTATTTTCCCCTCCCCCAGCTCTAACGCTTTTGCTACTGGGGCTAGTCGCAATAACGCCTTGGTGGCAGTTAGTGCGGGTTTGTTAGAAAGGTTTTCACCCGAGGAAGCCAAGGCCGTTATGGCCCATGAAATAGGCCACGTAGCCAATGGCGATATGATTACCCTGAGTTTGATTCAAGGGGTGGTCAATACCTTTGTGATGTTTTTTGCTCGCATTATTGGTCATGCCTTTGATCGTATTGTGCTTAAAAATGAACGCGGCTTTGGCATTGGCGCCTGGGTAGCGACGATTGTTGCAGAAATGATACTGGGCTTTTTGGCCTCAACCATTGTGTTTTGGTTTTCCCGTCGCCGCGAGTTTCGGGCAGATGTGGCCGGAGCTGAACTGGCCAGTCGCAGCGGTATGATTGCAGCACTGCAACGTTTACGCAGCGAACAGGGACTACCGAATGATATGCCTGGGGAAATGGCCGCCTTTGGTATTAGTGGCCAGATGAAAGAAGGTTTGATGTCGTTATTTTTAACTCACCCTCCGCTGGAAAAAAGAATTGCTGCCTTGCAAGCGGGTGCTTAGTGCATTTTTAAAATGTTTTACTGTTTAAATATGCTCAACCTTATCAATCTCATACTCAATATCGCCACCGGGTGCCTTAACAATCACCACATCACCCTCTTCCTTGGCAATCAGAGCACGGGCAATCGGAGAAGTGACTGAAATCTTGCCGGAGTTCACATCAGACTCATCTTCACCCACAATTTTATAAGTGACTTCTGCATCGGTTTCGCAATTGACAATCGTAACCGTGGTACCAAAAATCACCTTGCCGGTATTGGTCATAGAAGTTACATCAATGACAACACTATTGCTTAACTTGCCTTCAATATCCTGAATACGGCCTTCACAAAAACCCTGCTGCTCTCTTGCTGCATGGTATTCAGCATTTTCTTTTAAATCGCCGTGCTCTCGCGCTTCGGCAATCGCCTGAACAATCCGTGGGCGGTCTTCGGATTTTAAGCGATTTAACTCTTCACGCAGGGAAGCTTCACCGGCAACCGTCATTGGCACTCTATCACTCATGCGAATACTCTCCCGTGAACTTCCTGTAAGCGTCGAACTTCAGGGCTTTCATTTGTATTGACTTTAATGGCTTCGCAAACAGCATCAGCACCGGCCAAAGTTGTAGTAGCAAAGACTTTTTTCGCCAGCGCCGTACGACGAATTGAGGCTGAATCCGCCACTGACTTTCTACCTTCAGTGGTATTCACAATCAGATTGATTTCATCATTTTTTAAGGCATCAATAATATGCGGACGTCCCTCTTCCACTTTATTAACCAACTCAACCGCAATGCCAGCCGCCTCAATGGTTTTATGGGTGCCACGGGTGGCTACCAACTCAAAACCTAAATCCGCTAACTTTTTAGCAACAGCAACCACACCACCTTTATCCGCTTCACGAACACTGATAAAGGCCTTACCACTAGCTGGTAATCTTTCACCGGCACCTAATTGGGCTTTGCCATAGGCTTCAGCAAAAGTATTACCCAAACCCATTACCTCACCGGTAGATTTCATTTCCGGCCCAAGGATGGGGTCAACCGCAGGGAATTTATTAAACGGGAATACCGCTTCTTTAACACTGTAATACGGCGGCACAATTTCCTGAGTAAATTTATGCTCAGCCAAAGAGGTACCCGCCATACAACGAGCGGCAACCTTAGCCAATGACGTGCCAATACACTTAGATACAAAAGGTACCGTACGTGAAGCTCTTGGGTTGACTTCGATCACGTAAATCTCGCCATCCTGTTCAGCTAACTGAACATTCATCAAACCACAAACGCCCAGCTCAATCGCCATCGCTTTAACTTGCTCGCGCATTTTATCTTGCTGTTCAGAATTTAAAGAATAAGGCGGCAATGAACAGGCCGAGTCGCCTGAGTGAATACCGGCTTGTTCGATATGCTGCATAATCGCGCCAATCACCACTTCTTTACCATCAGAAACAGCATCAACATCAATTTCAACCGCGGCATTAAGGAAGTGATCAAGCAATACAGGAGATTCGTTAGAAGCCTGGACCGCTTCATTCATATAACGCAGTAATTCATCTTCGTTATAAACGATTTCCATGGCACGTCCGCCCAACACATAAGAAGGACGAACAACAAGCGGATAACCAATATCAACAGCAGCATCTACCGCCTCTTCCGTAGAGCGCACTGTAGTATTCGGCGGCTGTTTTAGACCTAACTTTTGAATCATTTGCTGAAAACGCTCACGGTCTTCAGCGCGGTCAATCGCATCAGGGGTGGTACCAATAATCGGTACACCAGCGGCCTCTAAGTCGCGGGCCAATTTCAGCGGTGTTTGACCACCAAACTGAACGATAACGCCTTTGGGTTTTTCTTTGTCAACAATTTCTAATACATCTTCTAGCGTAACTGGCTCGAAGTATAAGCGGTCAGAAGTATCGTAATCGGTAGAAACAGTTTCAGGGTTACAGTTAACCATAATGGTTTCGTAACCATCTTCACGCATCGCTAAGGCCGCGTGTACACAACAGTAATCAAACTCAATACCTTGACCGATACGGTTTGGACCACCACCTAACACTAGAATCTTATCTTTGTCGCTAATATCCGCTTCGCACTCTTCTTCATAGGTAGAGTACATATAGGCGGTGCTGGTAGAAAATTCTGCCGCACAGGTATCTACACGCTTATAGACTGGACGAATATTTAAAGAGCGACGGTAATCGCGGATGGCCTGTTCGGTTTCATTCAGTAAAACAGATAAGCGGATATCTGAAAAACCTTTGCGTTTTAAACGGAACATGGCATCAGCGTCTAAATCTTTAAGCGCTTTGCTCTTTAGGTTATTTTCAGTAGTGACAATATCTTCGATCTGAACCAGGAACCAACGATCAATCTTTGAAAATTCAAAGACTTCATCAAGGGTCATACCCGAACGGAAAGCATCGGCCACATACCAAATACGCTCAGGACCGGGGTTGATTAATTCACGAATCAAATCATCGCGGGCATCGGGCTTATCTGTATCTAGCTGATGTTCAAAACCGGCTGAACCGACTTCCAAGCCGCGCAACGCTTTTTGCATAGACTCTTGGAAAGTGCGACCAATCGCCATCACCTCACCCACAGATTTCATCTGGGTGTGTAAACGGGCATCGGCTTCGGCAAATTTCTCAAAAGTGAAGCGAGGAATTTTTGTAACAACATAATCAATAGCCGGCTCAAAGGATGCTGGCGTTGCACCGCCAGTAATATCGTTTTGTAACTCATCCAGCGTGTAGCCAATGGCTAATTTAGCGGCCACTTTCGCAATCGGGAAACCGGTAGCTTTAGACGCCAAGGCAGAAGATCGACTTACCCGTGGGTTCATTTCGATAATAACGAGTCGGCCTGTATTTGGACACTGACCAAACTGTACATTGGAACCACCGGTTTCAACACCAATCTCACGCAGTACTGCCAAGGAGGCATCACGCATAATTTGGTATTCTTTATCGGTTAGGGTTTGTGCTGGCGCTACGGTAATCGAGTCACCGGTATGCACACCCATGGGATCAAAGTTTTCAATCGAACAGATAATAATGCAGTTGTCATTTTTGTCTCGCACTACTTCCATTTCATATTCTTTCCAACCAATTAATGATTCATCAATCAATAATTCGTTGGTGGGCGACAGGTCTAAACCGCGCTCACAAATTTCAATAAACTCTTCCTTGTTATAAGCGATACCACCGCCCGAGCCACCCATGGTAAATGAGGGACGGATAATCGACGGGAAGCCTAACTGGCTTTGTACTTGCAGTGCCTCTTCCATGCTGTGGGCAATGGCGGAGCGAGGGGTTTCTAAACCGATTTTTTTCATTGCCTTATCAAACAGGTCACGGTCTTCTGCTTTGTCGATGGCTTCTTTGGTAGCGCCGATCATTTCTACGCCGTGTTCGGCCAAGACTCCGTGACGATCCAAATCCAATGCACAGTTAAGAGCAGTCTGGCCACCCATAGTCGGCAGCAAAGCATCAGGCTTTTCTTTTTCGATAATACGGGCAACGGTTTGCCATTCGACGGGTTCGATATAAGTCGCATCGGCCATCGCCGGATCCGTCATAATCGTCGCTGGATTAGAGTTCACCAGAATAACGCGAAAGCCTTCTTCCCTTAATGCCTTACACGCTTGCGCACCGGAGTAATCAAACTCACAGGCCTGGCCAATAACAATAGGGCCAGCACCAAGAATCAGGATGGATTTTATGTCGGTTCTTTTTGGCATGTGCTTTGTTAACCCTGTCGCTGTTGGATTAATTCAATAAAATGATCAAATAGAGGCGCCGCATCATGGGGGCCGGGGCTAGCTTCAGGGTGACCCTGAAAGCTAAAGGCCGCTTTATCCGTGCGGTGGATACCTTGCAAGGAACCATCAAATAGTGACTTGTGTGTCACTTTTAAATTCGCTGGCAAACTTGCTTCATCAGCGGCAAAACCGTGGTTCTGGCTGGTGATCAAAACAGTACCGTCTTCGATATTTTGTACCGGGTGGTTGGCACCGTGGTGGCCAAACTTCATTTTTACGGTTTTAGCACCGGAGGCCAAGGCCAGAAGTTGGTGACCCAAACAGATACCAAACACTGGAATATCAGTTTCCAAAATTTGCTTGATAGCTTCGATAGCGTAGGTACAAGGCTCAGGATCGCCAGGACCGTTGGATAGGAATACGCCATCAGGGTTCATTGCCAGAACATCAGCAGCCGGAGTTTCGGCGGGAACTACAGTTAACTTACAACCGCGATCAACCAACATTCTGAGGATATTACGCTTAACACCAAAGTCGTAAGCTACGACATGGTATTGGCATTCTTCATCACTGAACTCTTTGTAGCTATCGCCAGTGAGCTGGTCACTGGGTAATGCCCAACTGCCCTGCTGCCAGTTATATTGTTCTTTGGTGCAGACAACTTTAGCCAGATCCATACCCTTCAAACCGGCAAAACCTTTAGCCAGCTCTAACGCTTTGGCTTCATCCAGGTCTTCGCCTGCCATAATGCAGCCGCTTTGGGCGCCTTTATCGCGAAGGATTCGGGTTAAACGGCGAGTATCAATATCTGCAATACCGATAATATTTTTGCTGACCAGATAGTCCTGCAAGCTTTGCTCATTACGGAAATTACTGGCCAATAGCGGCAAATCACGGATAACAAGACCAGCGGACCAGATCTCTGCCGCCTCTTCATCTTCCGCGGTGGTACCGGTATTGCCTATATGAGGATAAGTCAGGGTGACTATTTGTTTGGCATAGGATGGATCAGTAAGGATTTCCTGATATCCCGTCATCGCTGTATTAAAAACGACTTCCCCCACCGAATGCCCAGCGGCACCGATGGCGATTCCTTTGAAAATACTGCCGTCCGCAAGGGCGAGTATGGCTGGTATTGTCAAGAAAACCTCCTAAATAAAGGGCAAATAATGTGAGGTAAAAGCCGGTGATGGAACGACATTATTAGAACGAAAAATCGCTATCAGCAGGCCGTAAAAAAGCGAGATGAAGGTACAGCCTCATCTCGCTCTATATTCTTCCCCTGTGTTGTTTCCATGGCTAGCCGCTAAAACGACCTAAAGCACTGATCTGGACGGGGATGCCGGGCTGTTGATCACCGGTATAACTTGGCGGGAGATTGTACGCAAAAGAGGGGTATGTGTCCACAGAAACAGGGAGCCAGATGGTAGTTATTTCAGTGGCTTAAGGTGGGCATGTAGGCTGGATTAGCGCAGCCTAACCCGGCGGCGATGGTGGATTATAATCCACCCTGCCTTGGGAAGCGGTAGCGGCGGCGGTAGGGGAAGACATCCTCGACCATCCCTGCCTTGATCTGCTCCTGCAAATTGCGCCAGAAGTCAGCGCTGTAGAGTTCGGGGTGAAGTTCGTCAAAGACCTCTCTGGCGCGACGGTTGCCGGAGAAGAACAGGCGAAACTCTTCTGGAAAGACATCAGCAGGGGCTACGTCATACCAAGGCTGGCTAGCCATTTCCTGCTCTTCAGTTCTGGGAGTGGGGATGGCTCTGAAGTTGCAATCCACCAAAGGGCAGATTTCATCATAGTCATAGAACACCACCCGGCCATGACGGGTAACACCAAAGTTTTTTAGCAGCATATCGCCGGGGAAGATATTGGCTCCCGCCAACTGCTTGATGGCATTGCCATACTCATCCATCACACTGTAGATTTCTTCCTCCGAGGCATCCTTTAAATAGAGATTTAAGGGGGTCATCCTCCGCTCTACATAAACATGATTCAAAATCAAAGCATTGCCCTTTGATTCCAGCAGAGATGGCGCTTCCTTGTGTAATTCGGCTAATAATTCTTCGGAAAAACGGCGCCGATTAAAGGCAAGATTGTTAAACTCCTGGGTTTCCGCCATACGCCCGGCACGATCCCAACGCTTAACCAGCTTGTATTTATCTTTCACCTCCTGGCGCGTCATATCTTTAGGTGGGGTAAAGCGATCCTTTATCACTTTATACACATAATCATAGGAAGGCAGGGTAAACACCAACATCACCATGCCTTTGATACCCGGGGCAATCACATACTGGTCATCGGTTTTAGCGGTATGAGTCACCGCACTGCGATAAAATACTGTTTTTGCATGTTTGCCAAAACCAATCGCACTGTATAACTCAAAGAGTTTTTTCTGCGGCATAATGCTTTGTAAAAAGCCCACATACTGGGAAGGCACTGAGGCATCAACCATAAAATAGCTGCGGGTAAAACTAAATAACTTACTGACATCGTCCGGTGAAAATAACACCGTATCGACATACACCCCACCCTGCTCATTGTTTAGCAACGGAAAAACAAAAGGCAGCATTTCATTATCCGTTACAATTCGTCCGACCAGATAAGCTGCCTTGTTACGATAAAACAGTGAATTTAAAACCTGGGTTTTTATCTGTTGGTTTTTATCTAATCGTGGGGGCAGTATTTTTTCTATTAAAGCAACGATACGCTCAACATCACGATCGAGGTTCTCGAAGGGAATACTAAAGCAGGTATCCAAAAGCATGGCATGAACACCCGCTGCCAAGTCATCGGTAACCGGGTACTCAGTAAAAATGACTTCGTCATTAAGGCTTTTGGGTAATAGATCTGGGGCAACGACAAAAGAATGTAAGTCGCTAACTTTCTCGTGGGCAAAAACAAAACAATAAACAGAGTTAAAAAAGGTTTGGGCTATTTCGTAATTACTGTGAGTTTCAACAAGCGTGGCATATTCAGCTTTGGCCTCCCGCCATAAAAAACGATCATTTAAGGGACTGCCAACAATGCCCTCAGCCATGCCGACCACATCCCTGACTTTTTTCTTATACATCTCCAGCCGATGGCTCATAGTGGCATGAACCAACTGCCAGTCAGCTTTTTCAAAACGAGTCTGGGCACCCAGGGTGACATTTTGGAAGTCACCAAAGAAAGCATCAAAGCCATTAAGAATGGCTTTGGCTAAACCCTGTGCATTACTCATTCCCATGTTATAAAAACCCACTTACTCCAGAGGGTGAATGCAATCCATCCTCTTTACTTATTATTGATCATGTTAGGGCGTTAGCTATAGTAAAGATTGATCAGCAACGATAACACCGCTGCGATCAGCATAGATATATTGACCTGGCTGTATCTGTAAACCAGCAACATCTATGGTGACGTTAACTTCCCCCACACCTAGCTTTTCAGTTTTACGTGGAATAGCACCTAGCGCCACCACACCCATTTGCATGGTTTCAATTTCTTCTATGTCGCGAATATAACCATAGATCACAATGCCAGACCAGTCATTTTCAACTGCCAGTGTAACCAGCTGATCGCCCAGCAAAGAACGCCTTGGCGAACCACCCCCGTCAACGACCAATATGCGTCCTTTACCAGGAGTGCGTACCATTTCGCCCACCTTGGAATTGTCTTCAAAACATTTAACGGTAACCACTTCACCACCAAACTGGCGGATAGCCCCATAGTGTTTAAAAACCGGATCGGCTACCCGAACCGCATCACCATACTCATCACAAAGATCAGGAGTTGAGATTGTCATAGTAAACCACCTACTGTTTGTACTGGATGTTCACACCAGATAGCGTGAATAAAAAAGGCGGCCAATGGCCGCCTGTAAATACCGGGAAGGTATTAAAAATTTAACACAACACGATTAGCCAAACTGATTCATAGTGTTGTCTTTACCAGAAGCTTTTAGTGCAGCTTCACCAGCAAAGTATTCTTTGTGATCATCGCCCATATCGGAACCGGCCATGTTTTGGTGTTTAACACAGGCAATACCCTGACGGATTTCTTTGCGCTGTACACCTTTAACGTAACCCAACATACCCTGGTCACCGAAGTACTCTTTAGCCAGATTGTCAGTAGACAGGGCCGCAGTGTGGTAAGTAGGCAGAGTGATCAAGTGATGGAAGATACCGGCTTCACGGGCTGCATCAGCCTGGAAAGTACGGATCTTGTCATCAGCTGCTGCAGACAATTCTGAATCGTCATAGTCAGCGCTCATTAGATTGTCACGATCGTAGCCAGAAACATCTTTACCTTCTTCAGTCCAGGCATCAAAAATCTGCTGACGGAAGTTTAAGGTCCAGTTAAATGATGGGCTGTTGTTGTAAACCAATTTCGCATCTGGAACCTGCTTTTTGATCTCATCCATCATGCCGCCGATTTGACGAACGTGTGGCTTTTCAGTTTCGATCCAGATTAAGTCAGCGCCGTTCTGCAAAGAAGTTACGCTATCAAGGATACAGCGAGCTTCACCGGTACCTTGTTTGAACTGGAACAAGTTAGAAGGTAGACGCTTGGGACGTAGTAGCTTGCCACCGCGATTGATAACAACATCGCCATTACCAAGATCGGCTGCGTCGATTTCATCACAATCTAAAAATGCGTTGTACTGGTCGCCTAAGTCGCCCGGCTCTTTAGTCACAGCAATTTGCTTGGTTAAGCCAGCACCCAAAGAGTCAGTACGTGCAACGATTACACCGTTGTCTACGCCAAGCTCAAGGAAGGCGTAACGAACAGCGCGGATTTTCGCAAGGAAGTCTTCGTGAGGAACGGTTACTTTACCGTCCTGGTGGCCACACTGCTTCTCGTCAGATACCTGGTTTTCAATCTGGATACAGCAGGCACCAGCTTCAATCATTTGCTTAGCCATCAGGTAAGTCGCTTCAGCGTTACCAAAACCTGCATCGATATCAGCAATGATGGGCACAACGTGAGTTCTGTGATTATCAATTTTGTTTTGCGCTGCTTTTTCTGCAACCGTATCACCAGCTTCACGAGCCGCATCCACTTCGCGGAACAAACCGCCAAGCTCACGGGCATCAGCTTGACGCAAGAAGGTGTAAAGCTCACCGATCAAACCGGCAACCGAAGTTTTCTCGTGCATAGACTGATCAGGAAGAGGACCGAACTCGCTGCGCAAAGCCGCAACCATCCAGCCAGAAAGGTACAAGTAACGACGGTCAGTATTGCCTTCAAAATGCTTCTTGATAGAAATCATTTTCTGTTGTCCGATAAAACCGTGCCAGCAACCCAGTGACTGGGTGTACTTGGAGGTATCGTTATCATAAGCCTCCATATCGGCACGCATGATATCGGCGGTATATTTGGCAATATCCAAGCCATTTTTGAATTTGTTCTGAGCACGCATACGGGCTACAGACTCAGGGTTGATGGCGTTCCAGGAACTGCCATTGCTTTCGCACAGGCTGGAAACCGCTGCGATATCGTTCGTGTAATCTGACATGATATATCCTCTAAAATCAGGGCTGTGTTGTGATGATGTGGAGTCTATGGCTCGCACTACAATTTAGGAAATTTATAGTTCTTATCTTCAGCATTTCGATGGCGAATAGTGGCCTGATAATTCTGGAAAACACCCCACCCCCACACCTTGTCATTCCCGCGCAGGCGGAAACAACAGCATAAGCA
>JAAELM010000023.1 GCA_024226635.1 Oceanicoccus sp.
ATTGGCCTAAATTGAGAATTTAGCGTTCAAAAATTAGACGGCGAACGCGAAGGCTGGTTCAAGAACTAAATTGCGGGGCTTATTCGCAGTTTCCCTAGTATTGATGCAATGGCAGTAGGAATTAGTTTAGCATTTGTCGATGTAAATATCGCCTTAGCTTCAATGATGATCGGATTAGCTACATGTTTGATGGTAACCATCGGCATAATGGTTGGTAGCGCGCTTGGACTAATTGTGGGAAAACGAGCAGAAACAGTGGGGGGAATTGTCCTGATTACCGTTGGTACATGGGTTTTAATTTCTCATATCTACCAAATATAATCATCTCATAATTAGAGTAACGCCCTGCAATCAGGGCTATTATGTAGTAACCTAAGTTATAAACCTACCCTAAACTAGCGACATGTCTTTTCAAATTTATTCAGTGTAATCGGAACCGTAAAAAGAGAGCTCTTGATAAAAAGGTCACGTTAATACGTGTTAACGTGACTTATTTCACTGCTTCCATAAGCTATAGGGAACAGTTTTACTGTATCCGTCCGGTGATCCCACCTAGTCTTTAGCAACCTGCCATGGTAGTAGTGGGTCGACATCGGCTTCCGGTTGGCTCAGCAACTCCAGACTTTTCATCACATATTCGAACACGTTGAGGTTATTGGCCTTGGCGGTTTCGATGATGCTGTAGAGGATGGCACTGGCGTTTGCGCCGGTAGTTGTCTGGCTGAACAGCCAGTTTTTCCTGCCAATGACGAACGGTTTTATTGCTCGCTCTGCACGGTTGTTATCAATGCTGAGCTGGCCGTCTAGTGTGTATCGAACCAACTTATGCCATTGGTTCAAGCAATACTGTATCGCTTCACCCAGTTTTGTTTTCGGTAACACTTGTTGTGCTGATTTGGTTAGCCAGGTATGAAGTTGGCTCAGTAATGGCAGGCTCTTTTCCTGCCGTGTGGTAAAGCGTTGTTCTGCTGAGCTATCTTTTATCTGGGTTTCGATACGGTAGAGCTTTTGGATATGGTTTAGGGCCCAGTCGGCTTTACCACTGCCTTTATTACCCGCCCCTTTTTTGGCCTCCATGAACTTGCGTCTGGCATGAGCCCAGCAGCCGACCAAGGTGGCCTGGGTTTGTTCATAACCCGCGTAACCATCCACTTGTAGATAACCGTTATAGCCGCCAAGGAAGTCCACGGCACATTGCCCGGCCCGGCTATTGTGGTAGTCATACAGTACGATGTTCGGGATGGTTGTGCCTGGTATGTTTCCGTCGGGTGAATCAGCCCCTGTGGCATATAACCACATATAGCTCGTCGATTTATCCGCATCGACCACCTTCAGCGTGGTTTCATCCGCCTGGATAACCGGTTGCTGTAGCAGATGTTGATGAAGCTGGTCATAGAGCGGTTTAAACAACTCAGCACAGTGGATTATCCAGTCAGCCATGGTTTTGCGGCTAAGCTCGATACCGTGTTGTTTAAACATGGCTTCCTGTCGGTACAATGGCAGACCAAACTGGTATTTGCTGGTGATGATTTGGCTTAACAGGCTGGGCGTGGCATACCCTTTGGGGATAACACTGTGTGGCACCGGCGCTTGTTTGATAGTGTTGCTAGTACCGTCTTTGTCGCAGGTACGGCACGCATACTTCAGACGTACATGCTCAATCACTTTCACCTGAGCCGGGATAAACTGTAACTTCTCAGACTTATCTTCGCCGATGCAGTGCAACTCGCTGGCGCAGCAGTCACAGGTTTTGTCTGCTTCCGGGATATCGTGAACGATAACCTCGCGGGGTAAATCACTGGGCAATGGTTTACGCTTAGGTTTATTGCGCGTATAACTTATGGCTTCCTGCTCGGGTGTTTCAACCTCAGCAACCAGCTCTTCGGCCTCATTAAACAACTCACCCTGCCCAGGGTGGCCTTCAGTACTTTTACCGAACTGTTTATGCTGAGCAATGCGGAACTGCTCTTCCAGGTATTGATAACGCGATACCATCTGCGACAACATCTTTTTCAGTGTTGCCGGGTCGTCGGGGAGGTTCTCGATATCAATATTCATTGCTCTAGTATTACGCAATAACTGACTGATTACATGCCATTATTCAGATTATTTCGTGATCGATAATCGCTGCTTATGATCACCGGTTATAAGCCGGAAGCAGTGTAATGTAAGGGCTGATGGCCTATCACATCATAGCCGGATAACAGCCATTGCAACTGCTGTTCGCTCAGATGCATGTGCTGCAAATCAGCATCATTTGGCCATTTAAAGCGGTGCTTTTCGAGGCGTTTGTACCACAGCGCGAAGCCAGTTTTATCCCAATAGAGGATTTTGACTTTATCGCGCTTTTTATTACAGAAGACAAACAGGGCATCCCTAAACGGACTAAGCTGCATCTGTTGCTCAACCACCACAATCAGTCCGTTGATGGATTTACGGAAATCGACAATGTCCATGTACAGATAGATATCAGCAGGCTCGACGAACATCTTCATTCGTTAAGCGCCTTCATCAACGCCGCTACCCAATGCGGTTGTACGGTAATGGGTAAACTGAGTTGTCCCGCGCCATAATCCAGTGTTATCTGTTCGGCCGTTGTACACTCTCGGGATTCAACCGTGGTGACTTCGCGTTTCACCTGAACAAACTTGCTTTGCCTATGTTGCAAGCGAATATCACTGCGCCGGGCATAAAAGGTTTGGATATTGATATGTTGTTGTTGGCAGAATTCGACAGCCGACAGGCCACTCTGTTGTTGCTGTTTGAATAATTGTCGCCATTCTTGCTGGCTACGTTGAGGGTGTCGCATGGCATACTCCTTTTGAAAAGGACACCATGCCGTAGCTATTTCAGTATTTGAATGTGGAGATCACCGGACGCTCAC
>JAAELM010000024.1 GCA_024226635.1 Oceanicoccus sp.
AACCAAGGATGATTGCGTTGATCTAGGTCGTACATCTTCCAAGTAATCGCAAAACGAAACCTAGTAGCATGCACTGTTGTAGCGGTCTGATACATTTCGACCGTTGGACATATGTCAACGTCCCCTACATAGCCTTTAAACAAGTAATTTGATGGGCTATTGATCTCGTATCCAGAAACCGATGCCGCAGACTGGTCTGCGATACCAACGTTTTTGTACTGATCAGTTCCGATAGAAGCCACCGAGGTTACGCCAAGGGGGAAAGCAATCTCTTGAACGGCATAGCCAGGACTAAGTGAGTTTGAACCGGTGTAATAATTTTCAAAGATTCCGGAGTCCCATTTCGGTTCCGAAGTTTGCCTAGTATCAATATGAAAACCCGCTAGCTGACAGTAATAGTTAGCAGGAATCCGCAAACGCATAATCAGTTTGCCGGTATCACCAGAAGCCACCGCTGCCACGTCGAACTCGCCGACATGGGAAGCCTGACCCCACGGAACGCCTGTATTCTCTCGCAAGGGGCTTGTGACAGTCGTGAAGGGTGCTATGACCGGTTCGACTACTTGTGTTGTTAAAACTTCAGCCATTGGTTTTTATGCCGGTGTATAAGTTACACGCCAAGTCATAGAACCGGCTGAACCAGTTTCAGTGGTAGAGAATACACAGTGACCACCCTGTTGGATGGGGAATGAGACGGTCAGATTCTGCCTTTCATCGATGACGCCATCAGATGACGGATTGCAAGCCGGCACCAAGGTGGAATTCAGCGGAGTATCACCGTTCGGCATCTGGATGCTCACTGCGTAATTGTGGCTTGAGTTAGCGTGGCTAGCACCTAGCTCAAATGTCAAAATACCGCCGCTAGGGACAGTTTGAAGGCGCGTGCCTTGCAGAATGTCCGAGTTAGTCGCGTATTCAATGTTTGATAAAATTATTGGTCCCATAATATGTCCTTCCTCTTATGATGGGTGGGTGGCGATCCATGTTTTTAGATCGGCCGGAGATAAAACGCTTTTAAGCGCTGCTAAATCTTTGATGTCTGAAGTTGTCGCTAGGCGCTTACGTCTGCGGCGTTGTTTCTTACACAATCTGCCAGTAACAGGATCTATTGTCATATTCTTTGGCACGGTGCTGTCTCCGAAAAAATAATCGTAACCTTGTTGCCCTAAGTCCATCAGATTTGGACCTGCCAATGCCGGAGTAGGTGCAATACCCGCTCTTGGCCCTTGAGCCACGATTGGTTGGTTGCCATACAGTGGACCGGGCATAATCGGTGTTGGTGCTTGTTGCGTGCCCCATCGAGCTGATATGTATTGGCTGCCCAGATTCCCAAGCAAGTTTCCTAAATCTAAACTCATAGTCTGTGTTCCTTCCTGTACTAGGGGTTCGAGTTTGCCCGGCCCTGTCGCTGCAAATGTTTGGGATACTGGTTGCGATACCGGTGTTTGGTTAGGCCGAGTACTTTGTCCAAGTAGCGCAGCTTGCGCTTGTTGGGCTGCCGCATTAGCCACCGTAGATAAGATTGTGCGCGGGGCGACGTAAGGGTTGTCCGTATCCCGAGCTCTTGCCATGGAAATACCAGATGGGTCGCTGAGTCCGAATGTTCCTTTGATTGCATCGAATATGCCAAAACCGCCTCCAAAACCCGTAGAAGAACCGTAATTGATTGCAAAACGCCCAAGCGCCATTTAAAGGTTGCCTCTAGTTGGGTGGTGGGATGGTATCACGTAAAATTATGATTGTACAACACCCCCATGAATAGTGGGTTGACAAGGGGTTCTGCAAAAATTACTGTTTCTTTTCCCTACGGTTTGACCCCCTTTAGGGGTCGAACCTTCTCTTAAACACCCACTCGCTGTGTATAAGTGAGTGGCTTGCCCACCTTACGTCATCTTATGCACATCCAGTGGGGGTGTTTAAGATAAAAAGCGTGCGCGAAGCGCACAAATTCTTTATTACAGCGTTTCACGCTGCATGGAAAAAGATGTTGACAAGGAAAAGAAGGTTATTTAGCGATCAACCAAGGGTGATTGCGTTGATCTAGGTCGTACATCTTCCAAGTAATCGCAAAACGAAACCTAGTTGCATGCACTG
>JAAELM010000025.1 GCA_024226635.1 Oceanicoccus sp.
GCGCGAGGAGAAAAACCGTGAAACATATTTTAACCGTATGCAATGGCCTATTTATACCTGCGTAACGTCAAAGGCTTTGGCTGGAACCACAAGCGGATTTATCGCATTTACAGGGATTTGGAGCTTAATCTGCGCATCAAGCCGAAGAAACGTCTGGTACGAGAGGTAGCGGAACCATTAGCAGTACCCAATGTAATCAATGACTGCTGGTCTATGGATTTTATGCATGATCAGCTTGAGGATGGGCGGAGCTATCGATTATTCAATGTCATAGATGACTTTAATCGAGAAGGACTGGCCATAGAGGTAGACTTCTCTCTGCCTGCATCTAGAGTGATACGAGCCTTGGGTCAGGTGATTGCTTGGAGAGGCAAGCCTAAGCAGTTACGTTGCGACAATGGCCCGGAGTACATAAGTGGCTTGCTGGCAACTTGGGCCAAAAGCCGGAATATAGATTTGATGTATATCCAGCCAGGCAATCCCCAACAGAATGCCTATGTTGAAAGATATAACCGAACTGTTCGATATGATTGGCTGGCACAGTATCTTTTTAGTAGCATCAAAGAGGTTCAGGAGTACGCTACACGTTGGCTATGGACTTACAACAATGAACGGCCCAATATGGCACTTGGCGGCATAACACCAAAGCAAAAACTGTTAGC
>JAAELM010000026.1 GCA_024226635.1 Oceanicoccus sp.
ATCCGCTTTTGTTGGTCATCGACCCAGTCAGTAGCGTCATTGTGTTCGCTCAGGGCGCATGTAATCGTTGGGGGGGGAGGGACTTGTTTGGGGTTTCTGGCAACACATGTTATTTCGAATGGAGCGTAGCGTGTTGAGTCTACCCACATTTTGACATTAACATAAAAATCAGGAAAGTTACTCAGTAACCAACAATAAAGGGGTAACTTTCCGAATGAACGGTAAAACCAAATCAGAACGACACCAAGAACGCAAAGCAAAAAAGCGAAAGGAAGGTAAACGAAAAGCCAAACTTCATAAAAATCGGGTGTTGGCCTACCGCCGACAGATAGACCGGGCTCGCCGGGCCCGCCGCCGTCGGGAACAACGGGAACACACCAAGAAACGACAGCGCAAGTTCAAGTTTCGGGTGAAAGTGGTACGTTACTTTCAATGGCTTCGGGAAATGGGAGTACCGGAGAAGAAAGCGGTCGAGATGACCTATGAAAAGTATCGACCTCGTGAACAGTGGCATTTGCCCTTAAGCTTCAGTACCATTCGTAACTGGGTTCGTCAAGTCAAAAGAGCTAAGGGTCATTATCAGGTCCTACGACCTAAATCCTGTCGGCCTAAGCAAATTACCTATCAGGTGCCAGTCAAGGTGATCGGCATTATCTTTACGTGGCGACATCAGTTGGGTTGGGGCGGACATCGGATTGCCGCCGAGTTGAAGCGGCGCAAAATTGCCTCCATTAGCGGACGAACGGTCTACAAAATCTTTGATCGCTTGGGACTGCCGGTCAAACCATATGCTCTCAAAGGCAAATCGGCTGGCATTGCTTACCGCCGTTATCAGAAAACTCGACCCAATATCCAGTGGCATATGGACCTTAAACAGACCAAATTGACTGACGGGACTATTGTTTACATCTGTATTGTGATTGATGACCATTCCCGTTATGTCTTGTTAGCTTTGGTCGGGTTGGAAAAGACGGCTACCTTTACCGCCCAAGCCGTCAAAAATGCAGTGACCAAAGCCGGTCAACCCCTGGAGATCATGACCGATAATGGCCGCGAGTTCAGTTCGCCTTGGGAGGAGAGTTTGACCCAATTTGGTCGCCAACTGGCTCAGTTAAACATTGCCCATCTAACCTCACCGCCCTATTATCCCCAGGCCAATGGCAAAGCTGAAGCCTTCATCAAAACCATCAACCGGGAATTGCTATCCCGCCACAGTTTTGCCACGGTAGAAGAACTGCAACTGGCTGTTGATCAGTTCTTAATCTACTACAACAACTACCGGGGGCACAGCAGTTTAGGTTGGCAAGCCCCAGTTACCCGTTTTGCTGGGCGAGCCGTGATTGTGCGCGGGCTAGCTGCCATTCCTGGTTTGGAACCTATGGCTGCTGACCCTCAGTGGGGACCAGCTTATTGTGACCCCCCGGTCACAATCACGCCGACTACTGTGCCTAACCGTAATGCGCTGGTTCCGCTGATGGCCTAACCTGATTTTTATGTTAAAGGGCTGTCTGCTTTTACAACTTCTTATCTCAATATCAAAAGGTGGGTAGATTCAACAAACTTATTCGAATATGTCCAGAATGTGCCTATGTGGTAACACCTGGCGAAGATGGTGTATTGTATGCCACGCGTTTAGAGGATGTTGGTGAGGCTCGCTTGAAGAGCTTAGTACGAGGTTTTTCCCAAAATGCTCCACAATCTGCTATTGATTTTAATATCGCACTCGTGAAA
>JAAELM010000027.1 GCA_024226635.1 Oceanicoccus sp.
CAGGAAATAGGCGGTAAAACCTAATAGTGGAATAGAAACTATTGCCAACAAACGCGGGAACCCGGGCACTGCATACAAAGATATCAGCAGGTACACACTATAGCTACCTGCGAAACTACCAACAAATAACAAACCGGCCAACTTTGGCGCCATCTTTTTGCTGAAAAATATTGCTATCGAGCACCCGACAAGAGTAGCCAAAAGCAGAAAAAATAAACCGTCCTTGTACGAACTATAAATACTGCCAATTCTGCGAATGCGCTTTTTCTCAATATTGAGTATCCCCGCTCTTTGTTCAAGCTCTTCATCCCAGGAGGTACTAAAATTGAACAGGCGACTCACAAGGTATTGATATTTGGAGTCGCCCCTGTCCTTCTCTGCTAGTCTATCCGCCGGCTCGTACGGTGTAAACTGAACCAGTTTTATCACACCACTTTGAATCTCCGTGCTGAATCGCTTCCAACTTACAGGCTTAACAAGTACGCCCGGAACATACGTTTTACGACAGTTTTCAGCTTTCTGGAGGCAAAATTCCTCTATATCATCCGCTATTTCCTTATAGGCTAATTCTGTCCTTTCCGGGTCTCTATAATATCCGAGATGATACATCGAATCCCGGATAGCCCAACTTGCAAAGCCCCCGCCAATACCATCGTTAAAATACGTGTACCCTCCGTGCTCACTGTCGAGCAATGGTTCAATCACGCGCAAGGTGTTCTCACTGATACTTTTTAATTTGTCTCGCGTCTCAAAAGTGAAGTACCTGTATGAACCGTCATTTGCCGTGTTCAAAGAATAAATCGCGCTAATTGCGCGGCTAAATTCCGGTGCCCGGGTATCCGCTATGCCATCGAAGCCATATCTTTCTTTATTGATCGAAGAGAAGTATTGCCCTAATAGATTCGGTAACAGAACGACCAGCAGCCAGAACACAAGCACCTGCAAACGCTGTTTCTTTTTGAAAAAACATAAAAAGGTTATCAGTACCATCGGGGCTAAAGCGGAAATCATCCAGATGGCCTCTTCCCGTGTATACCATGCCACCGCCAGGCTCAAAGCACACACCAAAGACCAGGGTAACGATATTCTGGGTTCATCCTTGCTTGCATGCGCAATGAGCGCAAGTATTGAACTTAAATAGATTAGCACCAACGGCATAAACAAATTGAGCCGCAATAAGGTCGCCCAGTATTCTGAGAAAGCAATCGGGTTGGCCAGCACAATAACAAACCCCAGGAACACTGCCAGTCTGTTGTGAATAGCAGAGCGTAATGCACTTAAAAAGACCAGGCTGGCGCCGACATAGAGCAAGTCAATCGCGAGCTTGGGGTGGATACCAGTATTCGCCAGAAATGATAGGAACACCGGGTAGACAGGTGACTTGATAAGCGTGAAATGAGTATAAGGCGAACCAAACCATTCGCCCTTATAGATTGACAGTGCGGCCTTTAAAAACCATTTACCATCATGATCACTAAACATGGGTATGGTAAAAGGCAAAGCCGAACTGAGCCAGAGTTTATACCAGCACACATAGATAACCGCGAGCCAAAAAATAACGTTAGCAACCCGCTGCAAATGCGTAGTGTTGCCATCGATAAGATTCCGGGAATTCAACATATCTAACCTATTACTCTAAATACTATATGCACACCGCGGCGCAATAACTCGTTTAGCACGGTACGAACGCGACCCCAGGCCAATACGAGCTTCGATATCTGCCATCTTTTGGCATTGTCGTCACAAAAAGACAAATACTGCGTGCAACGTTTCCAGCCAATACGTACGCTTAAATTCTGATCGATACGAAAGGTACTCAAGGCATCATGTTGAGCCGCCGCCGCACCATATTGTAAAAGTCTGACCCAGTAGTCAACATCAATTACATAAGGACGATCACCATCAAACTGGCCCGCTTTTTCAGCCAGCTTCCGCGGGAAAAGCACCGCACCCGGCTCGCCGATTGCGTTGGTTCCAGCCACAATACAGCGTTGCACGAGCTGCTTGCTGCCAATGAGCTCATCGTCATAAAAGCGAGCCGTGAGCAGTTGCTTTCCGGAGCGCGTAATAATTCTACGTGCG
>JAAELM010000028.1 GCA_024226635.1 Oceanicoccus sp.
ATACTTTTACCACTTCCTGTGGACCTTTTTTCACATTGGGGTCGACCAGTGGTGTGGCAATCTCTACTGCCGATACTTCTCTTGGGCGCTGATCCGCAATTGGGACAATATTGCTTGCTGGCTCAAACTCGGTTTCAGGTTGGGGTTGTTCTTTCTCCGAACCTTCTGTCACCAAATCATCGCCAGTAGCGGCCTCAATATCGATATCATTTATGTCAATATCATCTATAACGAAGCCTTCGTCGAAAGAGATATTATCGATGTTCTCAACCTCTGCTACTGGCAATTGTGTAGCTTCAGGTTCGTCAATCTGGGTAACATCGGCAACCGCTTCACCGGCTTTAATAGCCGTAATCTGGGCAAGCAGCTGATCTTGATAGTTTTGGATATCATTTAAGATGTCATCACTGACATTCTCTTGTTGATTTTCTAAACCAATCAATGATGTCTCAAAGTTGTGGCTTAGGTTACCCACAGTGGTCATACCCGCCAGGCGAGCACCGCCTTTTAGTGTATGTAAAATTCTGAGCAGGTCATCCAGGTAGCTACCATTGCCACGATCGCTCATCCAGCCGTGAATAGTTTCGTCCAGATCTTCTAATAAGTCATTCGCTTCTTCGAGAAAGATTTCGATAATTTCATCATCAATTTCATCTTCTTCATCGGTTACTGCTATAGGTTTTGGCTCTGGTTCTGGTTCTGGCTCTTCATTTAATTCAGCGACTGCCTGTGAAAAACGGGTCATCGCCGCAACAATAGCTTCATCATTAACCGAAAATTCGAAGTCTTCAGCTTCTGCATAAAGTTCTGCATCAAAGACGGGGGTTTGGTGGCCGGCAATCTGGTCTAACATATCGATTAGGCAGTCATTCGCCTTATTCAATAATTTAAAGAAGTCATCTCTGACTACACTGGGGTCCAGTTCTGCTGCGCGGCGGTATAACACTTGTATTTGTTGGCCAAACTCAACAGGGGCTAGCATATTGACCGATTCCGCATGGCCAATAAAACGATCCATTAAGGTTTCCAGTATGGCGGGGTCTCCAGGTTGAACATCACCCTGTTGCCATAGCACCAGACGGCCAGAAATTTCGGTGAACAAATCCAGGCTTTCAGTCAGGAACTGGTTAAGCGCTTCTGGCGGTATGCCATTATCGCTATCATCAGTATCCATCGCGCTGGCAATGCGCTGGTTAAATAACGCCATTAATGCATCGACATATTGCTCAACACCGGGCAGCTGTTGCAACGGTGTTATGGCTAGCTGTTCAATGCCCGCTTTTATTAATAGTGCGCCCTGTTCCAGTAAGTCGACCAGGGGCATATCTACTTTTAGTTGGCTGGCGCGTAATTCTTTGACGGCATACTCTAGCGGTGTTACTACGGCAACCACCGGTAAAATACCTGCCATATTGGCGCTACCTTTTAAGGTATGCAGTGCGCGCTGGAGGGCATCGGTTAATTCTGCAGGGCCAGCTAATTCTTTGCAGTGGGCAATAAAGTCATCCAGTACCTGACCGTGAATGACAGCTTCGGCGGCAAAGATTTCGATCAGTTCATCATCAAGTTCTGGGGCTTCAGTTTCGGTAACTGGCTCAGAAGCTGCTCCCGGATCAGGGGCTTGCTGTGCTGCCAGTGCATTGGCCCGTTCAATAAGGGGTTCAATAAGGGATTCGAAAATTGTTTTATCAGCTGGCTGGCGCTGTTCAAAGGCGGTGACTAATTCAGGAACTTTAGCCCGAGCCTCCGTAATTAAATCAAAACGATGCTGGTCAATAGTAATGGAGCCTTCCATCACCCGGTTCAGCATATTTTCTACGGCCCAGGCTAACTCACCGATATCGGTAGCGCCAACCATACGGCCACTACCTTTTAAGGTATGGAAGGCACGACGGATGGTAGAACGCGCTTCTTCATCGTTATGATCGGCCTGCCATTGTGGAAGATACTCGTCGATGAGTTCGAGAACTTCACCGGCTTCTTCGATAAAAACTTCTACAATCGCTGGATCGTAGTCTTCATCTTCTGGCTCGGATTGATCGGCAGTCCCATGCAGTGGTATCACTTCAGCCAACACTGGAATTACTGATACTGGAGGCTCTTGCTCAACATCAGTAGCAGTTTCTGAAATCGGGTAGCCTAACTCCGCGACACTTTCTGCAGCCACATCAAGAATCGCATCGCCTTCTTTAGCATTGCCATCACTGAGACGCTCCAGGTAGTAATCAATGGAAGCAATCGCATCAGCCAGTGTGTCCAGCATCTGCCATTGTGGAATGGTTTTTTCTGCTAGCAGGGATTCACTAACATAATGTTCACAGGACTTTATGACTTGAGCGGCGCGGGTTAATGGCACCATATTTAAGCTGCCATAAATTTCATTTAATAATAAAGGCAAGTCGCTTAAGCAATTATGATTCCACTGGGTGGCTACAAATTCGATAATAGCTTCTTTGGCTTGCTCCAAACCATTGCGGGATTCCCTGACTACAGAATCAAAGGCTAAATCCAGATGCCCCTGGGCCTCTTCGCTATCATTAAACAATTCTTGTTCTTCATTACTGCTAATAACAGCGCCGAGGTTTAATGTGGCTTCTGCCTGGGCAATCTGGTTACGGATGATTTGCAATTCATGGTCTGCAATCACTTCCTGTGTCGCTAACAGTTTTGCTAAACGGGCATAGGGTTCTTGCACTAGTTTGAGTGTGCTGCCCATACCCAAAATAGCCATGGTGTCGTTAACTCGACGAAATAAGGGTAACGCCTCTGTTAGTGCGGCAGAATCATTGCCGACTTCCGCCAGGGTAAGTTGTATATCTTTCATTTCCCGGGATAAGGCTTCAACAACGGATTGCATCACAGCTGCATCCGGCGTGGTCAATGCGTTGTCTTCCAGTTCTGTTTCACCCAGCAGTGAGTTTTCCAATTTATAGTCCGCTTTGATTTCCTGAATATAGCGGGAACTGGCTTTGCTGCGGGCTACATAGTAAAGCAGGTTTTTTAGCAGGTCATCCGGCGTGCTCGTTTCCAGTGCGGCTTGACCTTCATCGATAATGCCTTTTATTTGGCGATCGACCTGACGTAATAATATTTTTACCGCCACGCTGGACTCTATGGAGCCATTAAGCAACCCTTCCAAAACGGCGATGCAGACTTTCCATAACGGCTGCGATGGAAAACCCTCAGTAAATTTCGCCAAACGGGCACAGACTTTTGCCAGATAATTAAGATTATTCTTAACATCATTGCCACGGATAAAACCCAATAAGGCAATTTGAAACATTTTCCGTAGCTTATGGGCAATGGTTACTAGCTCGGCCGCTGATAACTGTAGGTCACCCGCCATATTACTCGAGGACGATGCCATTTGTGGCGCGAATAAAACCGTTTCTGAAAGTAGACTTTCACCACGAACGGCGCGCAGGTCGTTTAAAACGGGTATTAGTGTTGCTGGTAAGCCGTGACGAGATTCTTTAACTTTTTCTAAATAAACAGGCAGCTGTGCAATGGCATTGCTTAGCACTTCCAAAGCATCATCAACGTGACTGCCATGAATCGTGTTTTGGCTTAGCGATTCGGCCACGCTTTCCATTTCTTCAGCTAATAACGCAGCACCAAAAAACTCCACCATTTGTAAGGTGCCGTGCACCTGGTGTAAGTGGGTCAAGCAAAACCGCAGTTTGGTTGCATCATCGCGATTGGCAATATAGGCCTCTAAGGCTTGGGCTGCCTGGCTTAGGGTTTCACCTATTTCTCCGGCCACCCAATCCAGCGCGATAAAATCCTGGCGCTCACTCATGCTTTTCCAACCTTTTCATTCTTCAACTGATTGCTCGGCTAATCGTCTACCACTAACTAGTTAGTGACTTCCCGTTTAATATAAGCCTGTGCTTTGTCATCACCGCTGCGCTGCATCTGCGGATGTTGCCAACCTATGACTTCACCGGGACCAATTATTAACAATCCGCCGGGCTTTAAGTGTTCTGTTAATGCATTTAGCACTTGCCACTGTCTTTCCCGACGGAAATAAACCAGCACGTTTTGGCAAAAAATTACATCCATTACCAATTTTGGCGCCTGCTCTATCTCTAACATATTGCCTGGCACAAAATAAATTCTTTGGCGCAGGGTCGGTGATATTTGAAAATCACCTGCTTTATTTTCTACAAAATATTTATTCTTTATGGCCAGCGGTAAGTTTTCCAGTTTACGTTCGGAGTAAACTCCCCTTCGCGCCATCATTAGTGCGGTTTGGCTAATATCAGTTGCCATCACACCGAGAAATTTTTTTACTGCCAAATAATCAATAACTTCGCTTGCCAGCATCGCCAACGAGTATGCCTCTTCGCCGGTTGAGCAACCTACGCTCCAAATATCCAAGGGATAGGTTTCTGATTCTGTATTTTCTGCCACACGCTGTAACAGAAAATCTCTTACTACATCACAGGCATAACTATCGCGAAAAAAACTGGTCTCTTTTACCGAGATTTTGTCGATCAGCTGTGCCCACTCCACAACACCATCGGGTATTGCACTGACTTGTTGAAAATATTGTTCATAGTCTTCGGCACCTACTTCGCTCATTCGCTGCCGCAAACCTTTTTGCAAAATGGACTTGTGCTGCATAAAACAAATGCCCGTGCGTTTCTCCAGAAGAGACTGCCAACGAGCATATTGTTCATCACTGAGTTCCGGCGCTGCCTTGTATGACCATGTCGACATCGCCATTACTCTTAAACTATTCTCTGTTTGCTATTCCGACACCCCCGCGCAGGCGGGGGGCCAGGCTGCATGCTTATGCTGTTATTTCCGCGAAGGCGGAAATCTACAGCGCTGGATTCCCGCCTTCGCGGGAATGACAGGCAGTTTTTTTATTCGCCGGAGGCCATCGCCAATTCTGGCTTTTCCTCTTGATAAACTTCTTCAATGTCCTCTTCTTCAATATCAACTTCCAGCTCTGCCTCTTCTGGAAGTTTGAAGCCCGCAACCGACTCACGTAATTCGTTCGCCATATCGGCAAGGTTACCGATAGATTGTGCTGTTGCAGTAGTACCTGAAGAGGTTTGCGAGGTAATTTCCTGAATAACATTCATCGTGTTGGAAATGTGGCCCGCTGACGATGCCTGCTGGCGTGCAGCGTTGGAAATGTTCTGGATCAACTCCGCCAGTTCCTGGGATACTTCCTCGATTTCTTCCAATGCTGTACCCGCATCCTGTGCCAAGCGAGCACCACGCACCACCTCCGCGGTGGTTTGTTCCATTGAGATAACTGCTTCGTTGGTATCTGACTGGATGGTTTTAACCAGCGCCCCAATCTGCTTGGTTGCAGCTGAAGAACGTTCCGCAAGTCGCTGTACCTCATCCGCAACAACCGCGAAGCCTCGACCAGCGTCACCCGCCATCGATGCCTGAATCGCTGCGTTAAGTGCGAGGATGTTGGTCTGGTCGGCGATGTCGTTGATCAACGATACGATATCCCCGATTTCCTGTGATGACTCCCCTAGTCGCTTAATACGTTTTGAAGTTTCCTGTATCTGCTCACGGATATTATCCATACCGTTAATGGTGTTCTGTACCACTTCAGCACCGGTGTTTGCGATAGCAACCGATCGCTCCGCAACGCCCGCTGATTCGGCAGCGTTTGAAGATACCTGGTCGATGGTCACCGCCATCTCGTTAACCGCCGCCGATGCACCGGCAATTTCCTGCGCCTGGTGTTCGGACGCTTCGGCGAGATGCAGCGCC
>JAAELM010000029.1 GCA_024226635.1 Oceanicoccus sp.
ATAGCGGCGCAAGGCGGTATTAATGCTGCAAAGAATTACCCCAATGATAATGACAATGTCTGGCGTCTTTTTTATGATACAATTAAAGGTGGAGATTACCGTTCCCGCGAGGCCAATGTTTACAGATTGGCACAGGTAGCGAACAATATTATTGATCAGGCTACCGCGCAAGGTGTTCCTTTTGCCCGCGAATATGCTGGTAACCTGGCAAATCGTTCCTTTGGTGGCGCCCAGGTTTCACGTACATTTTATGCCCGTGGCCAAACGGGTCAGCAATTGCTCCTTGGGGCGTACAGCGCTTTAATGCGTCAGGTAAAAACCGGCATGGTTGAGTTGTTTGAACGTCGTGAAATGCTTGACTTGGTTGTGGAAGATGGGAAAGCACGCGGGATTATTGTACGCAACCTTGTAAGCGGCGAAATAGAAAGATATGCCGGTCATTCAGTTGTTTTGGCCACCGGCGGTTATGGAACTGTTTTTTATCTATCGACCAATGCAGTTAATTCCAATGCCACAGCTGTATGGCGCAGCCATA
>JAAELM010000030.1 GCA_024226635.1 Oceanicoccus sp.
GCTTTTTCCAGCTTATCAAAATCAAGTCCAACTTCTTCCAACAGTGTTACAGATTCATCACTATAGGTACTTGGATCTTCCAGATTTACACTACCACCAATGCCAAGTAGCATTTGACCTGCGCTCATAAATTCATTGCGTTTTGCATGGCCACCAAAGTCATCATGATTATCCAGAATAAGGATACGTTGATCTGGCCCTCGTTCACGCTGAAAAAGGCAAGCAGCTGCCAATCCACTCAGACCACCACCGACAACAACAAGGTCATATTCTTCGTTTGTATCCACTGCTTTCTGTGGCGCTTTGCCTTCCCAGGCAAGTGGGTGGGCGTAGTCAAATGAACCGGGGTGATTGCCACGCATTCCGGTGAGTCTGGGCGGATAAAATTTTGCAGAACCTGCCTTGGCGGCATTTCCAATAAGCGCCTGTACCGGTGATGCTTGCAGTGCTGCAAGAGCAGTGACACTGATAGCTACGCCGTCCAGAAAGTCCCGCCGTGTAATACCTTTTTGTTCAGTCATATCTTCACCTTTGCTCCCTCAATAGATACGCCTTTGTATAGGCAAGGCTATCACCGTTATCCAGCAGGGTACCGTTTGGTAACTCCTGAGTCCGGGCACTGATTTCCAACATCGCCTGGCCCAACTCTTTTGAGCTGGTGACTAACTTACCAGGAGTCAGTAAGGCCGCCATAATATGATGGCCGATATTCGTCGTTTCACTGATAGGGCGTATATAAGCCGAGCGATAACTAAATGACCGTAGCCCGGTGCCCTCGGCCATGGCCGCCACATCCTGTTCGGTTTTTCGTTTATCCTGTGCCCAGCGCGCATCGCTGTCTCCGGTGCCCATACCGGCAATAAAATGAAAAGTCATAGGAGCATCAATGTTACCGGCAGCTTTTCGTGCGGCTAACCAGGCCGGTACAAAGGCCGCAGGAAAGTCCACATGAATCAAGGTGTAAGTCTCCTCATCAACGCTCATGGAAGAAGTGCCCAGCGCCCATAGCACCGTACTCACCTCGCCCAGCTCACTATCGAGCTGAGCATAATCGGTATAGTCCTTGTGCATAATCACGGTGACTTTATCGCCGGCCTCAACCGAGGCGATATAATCCGTGCTGCGCCGGGTAACGACATACACCTTTTGTACTTCATTATCCTCAACCGCCGCCTTTAATAAGCCGCCGCCCGCAGAACCTGTCGCACCAAAAACCATCACCACCCTATTGGCACTGGTATCCCGCTCGGCGTTAAGCGCAGGCTCTAAAGTCCCCAGCGTTGCTACACCCCAAACATTAAATCCAACCACCAAAGCCAGAAGCACTGCGAGTATAATAGCCGCCAATTTTATTATCA
>JAAELM010000031.1 GCA_024226635.1 Oceanicoccus sp.
AAAGCGGAAATCTACAGTGCTGGATTCCCGCCTTCGCGGGAATGACGGGGCTTCAAATAGCGTTCTTTGTGGCTAGTGTGACAGATTAGCAGGCAGACCGATAACACCAACTAACAATTAGACAGTAATTAGAGTCCTTTAGTGGGATAAAAGTATGGATAGAACAATCGCTAATAACAATTTGCCAACCTTGCTTTACCGTGCCGAACAAGTTCGTGAATTAGATCGTGTAGCCATTGAGGGTGAGGGCATTCCCGGTTTTACCTTAATGCGACGTGCGGCCAAGGCTGCCTTTAATGTCCTGTTGGCCCAGTACCCAGAGCTAGAAAAGCTGACTATTTTCTGTGGCGTAGGCAATAACGGGGGGGATGGCTATGCCATGGCTAGCCTGGCACTTCAGCGGGGTATTGAGGTGCTTATCGTCCAGTGTGGCGATGCCGGAAAAATTGCTGGCGATGCTCTACAAGCCAGGCAGCATGCTCTGCAGGATGGGGCTGCGGTGGTCGAGTTTTCTGCTGGCCTGGAGTTAGAGCAAGGTGTGGTTGTCGATTCATTACTGGGTACTGGTCTCACCGGCGATGTGCGTGGGGAGGCTGGGGAGGCAATAGCCCTGATTAACGATTGCCAGCTGCCCGTGTTGGCTATCGATACCCCCTCTGGCCTATGCAGTGACACCGGCCTGGTACTCGGTAAAGCGATATATGCAGACCATACCGTTAGTTTTATTGGGCTTAAGCAGGGTCTTTTGACTGGGGCGGGTCCGGATTATACTGGAGCTCTACATTTTCACGATTTAACGGTACCAGCATCGGTTTTCCAGCAGGTAGCAAGCAGCAGCGAACGGTTAGACTTGCCAGGGCTATTAGCTCAACTACCGAAAAGACAAGCCTCTGCCCATAAAGGACATTTTGGGCATGTGATGGTCACCGGCGGCGATTCGGGTATGGCCGGCGCTGCGGCAATGGCGTCGCAGGCGGCTTGCCGAGTCGGCGCCGGACTTATTTCCTGCGCTACTCGTCCTGAGCATATCCCAGCCATTATTAGCCGCTCCCCTGAAGTCATGGCCCACGGTGTTATCTCCGGGCAGGAAATCGAGCCTTTATTGGCATCTGCCTCAGTAGTGGTGGTTGGCCCGGGTTTGGGGCAGGGTGCCTGGGGCGAGCAATTACTCCAAAAGGTAGCGCAATTAACGGTGCCTCTAGTGGTTGATGCTGATGCGCTCAATATTCTAGCCGCCGGTCGCGTGGTAAAAGAAAGACAAAGAGATAACTGGATTCTCACTCCTCACCCGGGCGAAGCGGCCCGATTATTGGGTTGTTCTACCGCCGAAGTTCAGCATGATCGTTTTGCGGCGGTCAAAGAGTTGCAGCGCCGCTATGGTGGCGCTGTGATCTTAAAAGGTGCAGGCACTTTGGTGGCCGCTGGTGACTATGACCAGGTCGGCTTATGCCCCTATGGCAATCCGGGTATGGCTACCGGTGGTATGGGGGATGTATTAAGTGGTGTGCTGGGGGCTTTACTGGCCCAGGGTTTTAGCCCGGCCAATGCCGCCAGGCTAGGTGTGTGCCTCCATGCTGTTGCCGGCGATCGCGCTGCGGCAGTTGGTCAGCGGGGTATGATGGCCACAGACCTGCTGCCGCATTTACGCACCTTGATTAATCAAAAGACCTGAATTCCATGACCTCTATTTCACAACAATTGATCGGTGAAGAGGCTATGGTGGCCTTTGGTGCTGTTTTGGGTAAGGCTTGCCAGCAGCAACAAGTGGTTGTTTTTCTCGAAGGGGATTTGGGCATGGGTAAAACCACCCTAAGCCGAGGCGTACTGCAATCCTATGGTCATAAAGGCGCTGTAAAGAGTCCGACGTACACCTTAGTGGAACCCTATGAATTTGATGGTGCCCAAGTCTATCACTTTGACTTATACCGTTTAGGTGATCCGGAAGAGTTGGAATATATGGGTATCCGTGACTATTTTTCCGATGATAAAACTCTGTGTTTGGTGGAGTGGGCTGAAAAGGGCGAGATGTTTTTGCCCACAGCGGATATAGTCGTTAGGATAAAGCTAATAACAGGGGGAAGGGATGTTACCGTTAGTGCCAATACCCCCACTGGCAAAGGCGTATTAAGCCAACTCCAGCTATAATGAACCTTATGTTAAAGAGAGTGTTACACCCCAACGTGCGTTTTGTGCAGGTCCTGCTACTGGCGTTTTGCAGCCAGGTCTTTTTATCCTCTGTTGTTTATGCCGCCAAGGTTAACGATGTGCGTGTTTGGCGTGCGCCAGATCATACTCGGGTGGTGTTGGATTTATCCTCTCCCGCCAGTCACAAAATTATGCAGCTCTCTAATCCTGAGCGTATCGTTATTGATATTAATAATGCGTCGTTAAAAGCTGAACTGAAAGATTTGGATCTGCAAGATAGCCCTATCTCAAGAATACGCAGCGCCGTTAAAGATAAAAAGGATTTGCGCGTTGTTCTGGATGTTAATAGCAAAGTTAAGCCCCGCAGTTTTTTACTCAAAGCGAATAAGCAGTTGGGCGATCGTTTGGTTGTAGATCTTTACGATAAGAAAAAAACCAAGCAGGTGGTTAAACATATCGATGACACTAACAAGCGCGACATTATTATTGCCATTGATGCTGGTCATGGCGGTGAAGACCCAGGTGCCAGTGGCCCAAATCGTTTGCGTGAGAAAAATGTAGTGTTGGCGATTGCCAAAGAGTTGAATTATTTACTGAAAAAAGAAAAAGGCTACAAGCCGGTGATGCTGAGAACCGGCGACTATTATGTCGGTTTAAAAACCCGTCGCGGTTTAGCGCGAAAAGCACAGGCAGATTTAATGGTCTCCATTCATGCGGATGCCTTTCCCGATTCAAGGGCTAACGGTACTTCCGTTTATGCCTTATCACGCAGAGGAGCCACTAGTGCCATGGCGCAGGTGCTAGCGGATGATGCTAATAACTCGGACTTGGTGGGTGGCGTCAGCTTAAGTGATAAGGATGATGTATTGGCGGGGGTGTTAGCTGATTTGTCGATGGGTGCGAGCCTGGATATCAGTACTCAGCTTGGCAAGGGTGTTATTAACGAAATGGGAAAAATTTCACGCCTGCATAGCCGCAAAGTGGAACTGGCTAACTTTTCTGTACTGCGCTCTACTGATGTGCCCTCGATTTTGGTAGAGACCGGATTTATTTCCAATCCCGGGGAAGCCAAAAAACTTAAAACAAAAAGTTACCAGCGAAAAATGTCCCGCGCTATTTATAACGGTATTGTGAAACATTTTTCCCATAGCCCACCACCGGATACTTATTTGGCCTGGCAAAAACGCCAGCGCGATAAAACTATTAGATATGTTGTTGCCCGAGGTGATACGCTTTCCGGTATTGCCAAGCGCTACCAAGTCTCCGTTAATTCTATTCGCCGAGAAAATGATCTGGCCTCCAGTGTGATTAAAGTTGGTCAACGTATCGTTATTCCTTCTTCCTGACCGGTTTCTATATAAGGTTCTATGTCACAAATAAAACTGCTTAGTCCAAGACTGGCTAACCAAATTGCCGCTGGTGAAGTGGTAGAACGCCCTGCCTCTGTTATTAAAGAGTTGGTAGAAAATAGTATGGATGCCGGTGCAACACGCATTGATGTCGATATCGAAGCCGGTGGCGTTAAGTTAATGCGCGTGCGTGATAATGGTGGAGGTATTGAACAGGAAGATATGCCTTTGGCCTTAAGCCGTCATGCCACTAGTAAAATTATTGAGTTAGAAGATTTAGAGAATGTTGGCACCTTGGGTTTTCGGGGTGAGGCTTTGGCCAGTATTAGTTCGGTGTCGCGGTTAACGATGTTGTCGAATACAGAAGAAAAGGGCGCGGGCTGGAAGGCGCAGTCTGAAGGTCGGGATATGGAAGTGGAAGTCAGTCCGGCTCCACATCCCAAAGGTACCACGGTAGAAGTGCGAGACTTATTTTTTAATACTCCCGCCCGCCGAAAATTCCTACGCACAGAAAAAACTGAATTTGGTCATTTGGAAGAAGTGATTAAGCGGCAATCCCTGAGTCGCTTTGATGTGGGTTTTCATTTAAATCATAACGGCAAAGCGATTCATTCTTTAAAGCCCTGTAGTAGCCAGTTGGAACGCGAGCGCAGAGTGGCTTCAGTTTGTGGTCCTGCCTTTATGCAAAATGCGTTGCATATCGATACCGAGGCGGCGGGCTTGCGTTTATGGGGGTGGGTTGCTTTGCCAACATTTTCTCGCAGTCAGGGTGACCTGCAACACTTCTTTGTTAATGGCCGAGTGATCCGCGATAAATTAGTGAGCCATGCTGTGCGCCAGGCTTACCGCGATGTGTTATTTCATGGTCGTCATCCGGCGTTTGTTTTATATCTTGAATTAGATCCTTCTATTGTTGATGTTAATGTGCATCCAACCAAACACGAAGTTCGTTTTCGTGATGGTCGTACAGTACATGACTTTCTATTTCGAAGTTTGCATCGTTTGTTGGCGGATGTGCGTCCGGAAGATCAATTGGCGCCTACGGTGATGAATACTACAGCAGCTCCCGCCACCGGGATTAGTGGCGGAGAATTTCAGCAACAAGAAACGATTGCTCTGCGGCCTGCAGGAGCTGACCGGCCATCGCCTCAGCAAGTGCAGGAGCAGCTCAGTAGTTATAGCTCACTGTACAGCGGCGGGAAAGCCAGTGGCAATGACCGTGGTACAGTGCCTTCTGCGCCAGTACCTATACCTCCAGATGAAGACGGAGAAATTCCTCCCCTGGGCTATGCATTAGCACAGCTAAAAGGTATTTATATTCTTGCAGAAAACGAACAGGGCTTAGTACTGGTTGATATGCATGCCGCCCATGAAAGGATTACCTACGAGCGGATGAAAAACTCCCGGGAAGGCGAGGGCATCCAGACGCAACCGTTACTTGTGCCAGAGTCAATGGCTGTCAGTCAGCGCGAAGCCGATTATGTTGATCAGCATGCAGAGGTTTTTGTTACTTTAGGTCTTGGATTAGAGCGTGCCGGGCCAGAAACACTAATGATTCGAGAAATACCGATTATTTTACAAAGCAGTGATGTTGAACAATTAGTACGAGATGTCTTGTCTGACCTTATTGAGCATGGCAGTAGTGATCGTATCCAATCTCATATTAACGAGATTCTCTCCACCATGGCCTGCCATGGTTCCATCCGCGCTAACCGCCGTTTAACCATTCCGGAAATGAATGCTTTGCTTCGTGATATGGAAGAGACCGAGCGTAGCGGCCAATGCAATCATGGTCGCCCCACCTGGACCCAGATGTCTTTAGACGAGCTAGACAAATTATTCCTTCGGGGACAGTGACCTAACAGCTTGCTTTAGTGAGCTTGAGTTACGCCTTGTTAAGAGCTTTAATAAGAGTAGTGACCTTGACACAGCTTTTAAATCGCCGTGCTTTTACCAGGCGTTACAACGACAGTCTTTAACGAATAGGCAGCAATGACTAGCACCGCTTTGCCCCCGGCTATCTTTTTAATGGGACCTACTGCCTCAGGTAAAACTGACTTGGCGATTCAACTCTGCCAGCAATTATCCTGTGAAATTATCAGTGTAGATTCGGCGCTGATTTACCGGGATATGGATATAGGTTCTGCCAAGCCTTCAGCGAAGGAGTTAACACGGGCTCCTCACCGTTTAATTAATATTCTCGATGTTGCCGAAAGCTATTCCGCTGCGGACTTTCGGGCTGATGCCTTGCGTGAAATGGCGGAGATTACAGCGCGGGGTAATATCCCTTTGCTAGTGGGTGGCACCATGCTGTATTTCAAAGCCCTGATTGAGGGTATGGCAGAAATGCCGGAAGCCGATACCAGTATTCGCGAAGGTATTGAACAAGAGGCCAAGCAGCATGGCTGGCCCTATGTACATGCCCAGCTGGATGAGGTTGATCCAGAGTCCGCTGCCCGAATCCATCCCAATCACTCCCAGCGGATTGAGCGTGCCCTTGAAGTCTATCGCGCCTCCGGTATGACCATGACCGAGCACCACCAGCGCCATCAAGAGCAACAACAACAGCCGGGCTATCAACAGACTATCTTGCCTTATGATGTTATCCAATTAGCGATAGCGCCTCTCGATAGAACCATCCTGCACCGTCGTATCGAAAAAAGATTTCACCTAATGTTGGAACAAGGCTTTGAAAAGGAGGTCACAGCATTGCGCCAGCGCAAGGACCTGCATCTGGATTTGCCCTCTATGCGGGCGGTTGGCTACCGGCAGATGTGGCAGTATCTTGATGGCGAGCTGGACCATCCCGCTATGGTTGAGCGTGGCATTATTGCTACCAGGCAATTGGCTAAACGTCAGTTCACCTGGCTCAATGGCTGGGAAGATTTGCACTGGCTGCATACCGATGAGCAAGGGTTGCTAGTCAGTAGTGAGCAAACAGCCGTTCAGGTTTCTGGTTTGCAGGGCCAGCCACCATTGGCAATGGCGTTGAAATATCTTAGTCCTTTGACTACCTAAGGCTATGATTTGGGCTATACTTGCACTGCTAAAGATCTTTAAGCACTGATTTGCCGTATAGCTAGCGTCAGCTGATATCCAGTAATAAAAGCAAATGATTAGAAGCAAAGAAAAAATTTAGGTCTCATTTATTATTATTATTTTTGGCCCCATTTGGGCTTTTAAGGAGAAATACCATGTCAAAAGGGCATACGTTACAAGACCCTTATTTGAATGTGTTACGTAAAGAGCGGGTTCCAGTTTCTATTTACCTCGTTAACGGCATCAAGCTGCAAGGGCAGATCGAGTCCTTTGACCAGTTTGTCGTGCTATTAAAAAACACCGTGAGCCAGATGGTTTATAAGCATGCTATCTCTACCGTGGTACCTTCGCGGGTAGTGCGCATGCCAATGCCTGATCAAGATGGCGATAGCTAAAAGCAACCAGCGGCGCTATTTGAGACTAAACGTTGTTTTTTGAACGTCCCGATACAGGTGAGCGGGCAGTGCTTGTTCACCTTGACCTTCGTCATGAGTCAGAGCGTGAAGATCCTCGGGAGTTTGAGGAGCTAGTCCTATCGGCGGGTGCTGACCCGGTGGTTTTAATTGGCGGCCAGCGCACATCACCTACCCCACGTTATTTTGTTGGTTCCGGCAAGCTGGAAGAAATTCGCACGCAAGTCAGTTTGCAAAATGCCGAAATTGTTCTGTTTAATCATGCTTTATCCCCTAGCCAAGAACGCAATTTAGAAGCCGAGCTGAAATGTCGGGTGCTTGACCGCACCGGTTTGATTCTGGATATCTTTGCCCAGCGTGCCCGTACCCATGAGGGTAAATTGCAGGTGGAGTTGGCCCAGCTACAACATATGTCGACGCGATTAGTACGCGGCTGGACTCACCTTGAGCGGCAGAAGGGGGGTATCGGCTTAAGAGGGCCGGGTGAAACTCAGCTGGAAACTGACCGCCGCTTACTGCGCGCACGGATCAAATCCATTACCAAGCGTCTGGACAAGGTTAGATGCCAGCGTGATCAGGGCAGAAGGGCGCGCAGCCGTGCAGCAATCCCTACCGTTTCACTGGTGGGATATACCAATGCGGGTAAATCCACCCTGTTTAATAGCATGACCGATTCCGAGGTTTATGCCGCCGACCAATTATTTGCCACCCTTGATCCTACTCTCAGAAGGATTTCAATTTCAGATTTTGGCCCCATTGTATTGGCAGATACGGTGGGCTTTATCCGGCATTTGCCCCACAAGCTGGTAGAGGCCTTTCGCGCCACCCTTGAAGAGGCAGCCCAGTCAGACCTGTTAGTGCATGTAATTGATTGCGCCGATGAAGAGCGCGCTGACAATATTGCCCAGGTCGAAATCGTGTTGAAAGAGATTGGGGCAGACACCATCCCCCGGTTGGAAGTCTTCAATAAAATTGACTTATTAGAGGCTGAGCCGCGTATTGATTATGATCAGGACGGAATTCCAAGGCGGGTTTGGCTATCAGCCCAGCAGTCCAGGGGCATCCCGTTATTAACCGAGGCCTTGGCCGAATGGTTGGGTGATGACCTTGTGCATGGCGAGCTTACCTTGCAGGCTGATCAAGGCCGTTTAAGAGCGGCGTTTTATGAGCAAAATGCGGTCGTTGTAGAAAACTATGACGATCAGGGCTTAAGCCAATTAGAAGTGCGCCTGCCCAAGTCGGACTTTTGCCGTATTGTCAGCGCCCAACAGTTAGACCCTGAAGTGCTGCTGGCAACCATGGCTAAAGGCCAAACAGGCAACTAAAGGCGACGCAGGCTCTGGAAATTTGATAGACTGCATCGCAACTACCCTGGCTACCGTGACCGATAGTCAGGCAAATAACGATTTATAAACTTTTACCTTAGTAATGGGAGAGTACAATGGCCTGGAATGAACCGGGTGGGGGCGATAATAAAGACCCCTGGAATAGCAACAACAATAACAATGGCGGCAACCGCAACGATGGCCCGCCAGACTTGGACGAAGCGTTCAAGAAGCTACAGGACAAGCTTAACGGCATGTTTGGTGGCGGCGGCTCCGGCAGCGGTGGCGGTTCAGGTAGCGCTGATATCAGCGGCAGCTTTATCGTGCTGGTGCTCGGTATTATCGCGATTATCTGGGGTGCCATGGGTATCTACCAGGTCGATGAAAAAGACCGTGCCGTAGTCCTGCGCTTTGGTAAATATATGGATACCCTGGGCCCAGGCCTGCACTGGAATCCACCCTTGGTCGATAATAAGTTTATCGTCAATATCACAGAGGAACGTCAATATCCTTCCCGTGGCTTGATGCTGACCAAAGATGAAAATATTGTTGAGTTGCCTTTGACGGTGCAATACAACATTGCCGATCCCAAAGCCTTTGTACTGAATGTTAAAAATCCTGAGCTGAGTTTACAGCAGGCCAGTGACAGTGCCCTGCGCCATGTAGTGGGCAGCAGTCGATTGGATGATGTTGTTTCCGTGGGTCGTGAGCAAATTGGTGTTGATGTACAAGTTCGCTTGCAGGAATATCTCGATAGCTATGGCACCGGTATTCAAGTGGTTAAGATCAATATCCAGGAAGCCAAGCCACCGACGGAAGTGAAAGAAGCTTACGATGATGTTATCAAAGCCCGGGAAGACCAGGAGCGTTTGATTAACGAAGCCCAGGCTTATTCCAACGGTATTATTCCGGAGTCTCGCGGTAAAGCTCAGCGTATTATCGAAGAGGCCAGTGGTTATAAAGCCAAGGTCATCGTTGAAGCCAAAGGTGAAGCCACCCGTTTTGAAAACCTGTTGACCGAATATAAAAAAGCCCCGGAAGTTACCCGCGAGCGTTTATACCTCGATGCGGTTCAGGACGTGATGAGCAAAAGCTCAAAAGTGCTGGTCGATATCGAGGGCGGCAATAATATGATGTATCTACCACTGGATAAACTGGTTCAGCAGCGCAACGAGTCAGATGTTGCACCGACTGTGTCTGGTATGAATATCAGTGATATCGCCGATGAAGTGATTAAAAAGCTGCGCCGTGATCAATCGGCCAACCGCAGCAGGGGGACACGTTAATGAATCGATTAATTCCTGTATTTATATTAGTGTTTTTGGCAGTCATTATTGCTGACAGCAGTCTCTATGTGGTTAAAGAAACCGAACGTGCGGTTAAATTACGTTTTGGTCGTTTGATTGATACTGATATTAAGCCAGGCCTGCATATCAAAATGCCTTTGGCGGATGATATTCGCAAGTTTGATGCCCGGGTGATGACTCTGGATGCCCAGCCAGAAAGCTTCCTGACGGTACAGAAAAAACGTCTCATCGTTGATTCTTTCGCCAAATGGCGTATCGCCGATGTAGATACCTACTATAAGGCCACTGGTGGTAACGAAGCTCAGGCCATGAACCGTTTAGCCAAGCGTGTTAACGATGGCCTGCGGAATGAGTTTGGTACCCGTACCCTGAATGAGGTGGTGTCTGGTGAACGTGACATTCTGATGAAGGATATCAAAGACGGCCTGAACGAGCGTGTTAAGGAGTCGTTAGGTGTTGAAGTGGTTGATGTCCGGGTTAAGCGTATTGATCTACCCCCTGAGGTTAGCGATGCGGTATTCCGCCGGATGCAGGCTGAACGGGAAAAAGAAGCCCGCGAACTGCGTTCCGAGGGTCTTGAGGAAGCTGAAAAGATCCGTTCATCAGCTGAACGTGAAAAGACCATCATTGAAGCTACTGCCTATAGTGAAGCCGAGTTACTCCGAGGTGAGGGCGATGCCCAGGCCGCAGCGACCTACGCCGCAGCCTACAGCAAAGACCCTGAGTTCTATGCCTTTGTGCGTAGCTTGAATGCCTATCGCTCATCCTTTAAGGATAAGGGCGATATTATGCTGGTTGATCCCCAGAGTGACTTCTTTAAGTACCTGAACGATAGTAAAGCTGGCCGCTAAGCCTCCCAGTTTGTCGTCCCCGCGGAGGCGGGGACCCAGCCTGCATGCTGCTATTTCCGCTAAAGCGGAACTCTACAGCACTGGATTCCCGCCTGCGCGGGAATGACGTGGGTAGAGTAGCCAAAACTTACGAAAAATGTGTTAGAATCCCGCAAACCGAGCAGCGTCATGAGTTACAAGCCAAAATCATGATATTGCGCGGTTTTTTTGTGCTTGATGATCTTTCACTTTCCTGGATTGAATATGACCATTGCTGATCGTTGGTTGTTACCCGATGGCGTTGAAGAACTGCTGCCTGAACAGGCTGCGCAGGTAGAAGCCCTGCGCCGCAAGTTACTCGACCTCTATGATAGCTGGGGCTATGAGCTGGTAATCCCCCCGCTAATTGAATTTACCGAGTCCCTGTTGGTGGGCCTTGAGCATGATATCGATATCCAGACCTTTAAAGTGGTAGACCAGCTCAGTGGTCGTACTATGGGTATTCGCGCCGATATCACCCCGCAGACAGCCCGTATTGATGCCCATAGCCTGAACCGTGAAGGTCCGGTGCGTCTTTGTTATGCCGGCAGCGTACTGCACACCAAACCCAAATCCCTGATGGCTTCCCGTTCCCCCATACAACTGGGCGCAGAACTCTATGGCGATGCCACCATTGGTGCTGATATTGAAGTTATCAGCCTGATGCTGGAAACCTTGCGGGCCGCCAGTGTCGAGCAGATTACCCTGGACCTTGGCCATGTCAGTATTTACCGCGCTCTGGTAGCACAGGCGGAATTAGATGGTGATACCGAGCAGCAGTTATCCGATGCCCTGCAGCGCAAATCCAGCGTTGATATTGAAGCGGCGATTGCCAATGGCATTAACGATCCTGCGCTGGCCGATATGATGCGCGCACTTAGCCAGTTAAATGGTGATCGCTCAGTACTTGATCGGGCCAAAACCGAATTAGCTAACGCGCCAGTAGAAGTCGCCCAAGCGATTGATGATCTGGCCAATGTGGCAGACCAGATTGCCGCCAGAATGCCCGGCGTTAATCTCTATTTTGATTTAAGCGAATTACGCGGTTATCACTACCACACCGGTTTAGTGTTTGCTGCCTTAGCTCCCGGGCATGGCCAGGCTGTTGCCAATGGTGGTCGCTATGATGATATCGGCGAAGTGTTTGGTCGTGCCAGGCCAGCTACCGGTTTTAATACCGACTTAAAAGCACTGCTAAGTTATTTATCCGCTGATGATAGCGTGCAAGTAGTTGAGAGTATTTTTGCTCCCGACAGCAGCACACTATCCGCAGCAGACAGTTTGTCATTATGGCAAACGGTACAAACATTAAGAGCCGAAGGCGAGCGGGTGGTTTGCGCTTTGTCCGGGCAAACCTCAGCCCCTGATTGTAATCGCTATCTGCAATTACAAAATGGCCAGTGGCTGACTGTTAATTATTAGTTTTGGAAACATGTAATCCAGAACAACCTTAAATTAAAGTAATGAGTGAAGTAATGAGTAAAAATGTAGTCATATTAGGCACCCAGTGGGGCGATGAAGGTAAAGGTAAGATCGTTGACCTGTTGACGGATCAAGCCGATTTAGTAGCCCGTTTTCAAGGCGGCCATAACGCCGGGCACACCTTGGTTATCAACGGTGAAAAAACGGTTTTACACCTTATTCCTTCAGGTGTTTTGCGCGATGAAGTGCAATGTCTAATTGGTAATGGTGTGGTGCTATGCCCTGAAGCTTTGCTAAAAGAAATTGGTGAGCTGGAAGAAAAGGGTGTTCCTGTTCGAGAGCGTTTACGTTTAAGTCCTGCCTGCCCATTAATTCTTGATTACCATATTGCTCTGGACCAGGCTCGTGAATTAGCCCGTGGTGAAGCAAAAATTGGTACCACTGGTCGCGGTATTGGTCCAGCCTATGAAGATAAAGTAGCCCGTCGTGGTGTGCGTTTGGGTGACTTGTTACACCCAGAGCGTTTTGCCAGCAAACTAAAAGAAGTGATGGAGTTACATAACTTCCAGCTGACAGAATATTACAAAACTGATGCGGTGGATTATCAAAAAGTTTATGACGAAGCGATGGAAATGGCTAAGCAATTAAAGCCAATGATTGCCGATGTAACTGGTATCTTGCACGATTCCCGCGAAGACGGAAAAAATATTTTATTTGAAGGTGCCCAGGGTTCTTTGCTGGATATTGATCACGGTACTTACCCTTTTGTAACTTCTTCTAATACCACCGCTGGTGGTACTGCTACTGGTAGTGGCTTCGGTCCATTGTATTTGGATTATGTTCTGGGTATCACCAAGGCTTACACCACGCGTGTAGGTTCTGGCCCTTTCCCCACAGAATTATTTGATGATGTAGGTGCGCATCTGGCAGAAAAAGGCCACGAGTTTGGCGCGACTACAGGTCGCCCCCGTCGCTGTGGCTGGTTTGATGCGGTGGCGTTACGCCAAGCGGTTCGTATTAATAGTATTTCCGGTATTTGTTTGACCAAGCTGGATGTTCTTGACGGTTTGGAGACCATTAAAGTGTGTACGTCTTACCAGGATGCTAATGGCAACGCGGCACCCATGCCGGTTGACGCAGATGACTACGAGGATTTAGTGCCAGTCTATGAAGAGTTACCGGGTTGGAGTGAATCAACCTTAGGCGCTAAAACCCTGGAAGAAATTCCTGAAGCGGCTCGCGCTTATATTAAGCGCCTGGAAGAGTTGGTGGGAGCGCCAATTGATATTATCTCTACCGGACCTGACCGCGTAGAAACTATCGTATTACGCCATACCTTTGATTAAATAAACCCCCGTCGTTCCCGCGAATGCGGGAACCCAGTGCTGTAGATTTCCGCTAAAGCGGAAATAACAGCATAATCATGCAGTCTGGATCCCCGCCTGCGCGGGGATGACATCTTGTTAGGTCGGCTCACCTATCACCTATCACCTATCACCTATCACCTGATCTTTACCCTGTTGCTTGGCTGTGTACATCAACTTATCAACCCGGTCAAAAAAGTCATCAAGATCTTCTCCATGACGGAAGCAAGATACACCAAAGGATGCTGTGATGCGTCCAATCACTTTGCCGTTGGACCCTGTCGTTAATTGCCTGGCCACTACGGCTTTACGTAAGTTTTCTGCGACACGCATAGCGCCTTCAAAATTGGTGTCGGGAAGAATAATCGCAAACTCTTCGCCGCCGTAACGGGCGAGGATATCATTGCCTCTAACGTTTTTTCCTAATGTTGAAGCAATAAATTTTAAAATCTTATCGCCAATCTGGTGGCCAAAGGTATCATTGATGCGTTTGAAATCATCAATATCCAAAACCACCAGCGCACAACTACTGCCTTCTTCGGTCGCTTTTTCTGTGGCATTTTTTAGTGCTACGTCATAGCCGCGGCGATTAATAATTTGGGTTAACGAATCAGTCAGCGCATCATTGCCCAAACGATTAACATCTTGGCGCAGTGTTGAAATTTCATCGGACAAATTATGTAAGGTTGTTTGAATATTGGAATTTACATTGTGCGCTTGCCTGGCTTGATCTGTCACTGTAGTGACAATTTCTTTTACTTCTCCAATAGAGGGATTGTTATCCAGCTTTCTAATACATTCGTTGAGCTTGTCACTAAATTGATTGGATGAGGAGTCCCACTCTTTTAGATGACCAACCATAACATTGAGCATGTCACCAATAGCAATACGGGTGTCGTCAACATCTCGTTGGTCGTGGCTGGCAATATGCTGAATAAATAATTTTTGACAGACAGCCTCATTGATCGCCTTTTGTTGGATGATCATAGTGTCAATATCGTTATTAAGCTGATCAATAGAGCCGGCGGCATATTCAAACCACAGCCGATAATTGTCAGGTACAGGACTGAGTTTATAATTGTCCAGATTCTCAAGCGTGGAATTCAGCAAGAGTTTAGCTTGAAGCTTGTTGTGCATTAAATGATTATTCCCTGTGTGCGCTATTGCTTAGGCTTATCCAATCCTGATCTATCCTGCATGGTCGATTGTAGGGCATTTTGCTGGCAACGTTAAGTCAACGGTGCGCAGAATTAGCTAATCTTGGTATCTTCCAGACTGTGCTTGATGGTCTTTAATTGCTGGTCAACCGCGGGCCCCTTTTGCAGCGCTAACCCGGTGGCCAAAATATCAATAATAGTCAGGATAATAATGCGGGTTGTCATAGGTACATAAATCGTGGTGTCTTCCAGTTCGTTGCCCGATGTTATGGTGATATCCGCCAGCTCCCCCAGTGGGGATTGGGGGTGGGTAATCGCAATGACTTTCGCTTTGCTCTGCCGGGCAATCCTGGCCACCTCTATCATCGACTCGGTGCGACCGGTAAATGAAAATAGCAAAATGGCTGTTTCTTCATTGGCCGCGGCAGCAGCCATCCGCTGCATCAGGTGATCTTCATAGGCGATAGTGGGGGTGCCTAAGCGAAACAGCTTATGCTGGGCATCCTTGGCAATTGCAGCTGCGCCACCCATACCAAAAATTTCAATCCGCTTGGCCTGGCCCAGGGCTGCAACGGCTTGCTCAATAGCTTCGGTTGGTAAATTTCCCCGAAGATATTCCAGGGCAGCCTGATTGGCGTTAATACGTTTTTCTATATAACTGGCTGCACTATCCCCTGTTGATACAGCCTCACTGATAAATGAGCTATTGCTGACTAAGCTCCTGGCCAGTTGCACTTTAAACTCAGGAAAACTGGTACAACCCAATGTTTTGCAAAACCGTGAGATCATTGGGTCACTGACCTGTGCCAATCGCGCCAGATCCGCCGTGGTGCTATTCACCGCTGCCTCCGGGTCTGCCAAAATCGCTTCGCCAATACGTGACTCAGCCTTACTGAGGGAGGGCAGGGATTGCTTAAGGTGTGTCAGTATCGTCATAAGTCATGGGTCATTGATCATAGGTCATGGATCGCATGTAGTTAAATTACATAAGATGCTGGTTGTTAATCGGTTTTTGAGTATAACTGTTAATCCAGTTAAATTAACAGTGGCGGAGAAGATGATGGCAAAATTAAAAACTCAGACAACGTTGATCTGCGCAATTACGATTAATCTGGTGTCATAATAGGTGGCGATAATCAGTTAGGGCACTATCTCTCACTGTTTTTATCAGAGAAGCGTTAAAGGAGTAGTTGATGAAGCGATTACATTCATTGAGCAAAGGGTTTTTCTGTTGGCTGCTTATTTTTTTACTACCGGCAAGTCCGGTCTTTGCTGAAATTTATAAGTGGGTAGATGAAGACGGCAAGGTGCACTTTGGTGACAAGCCAAAAGATGATGAAACAAGCCAGGCCAGTGAAAAGGTGGAATTACAACAAAACTATGTACCCGGGGAGGGAATACCTGAAGAACAAATACAGGCCCAGAGAGACTTCCTGAGAAAAAAGGATGAGCAGCGAAAACAACAAAAGCAGAACCGGGAGGCCGCTGCTTTAAAGCGTAAAGAACTACAAGCTGACTGCGACAGGATGCGCAATCAGTTGAAGGGTTATACCACCGCGAAAGTGGTGAGTGGACGAGTTCAGCGAAAGGAATACTTTACCGAAAACGGTGAACCGGTTACATCCAGGCGACAGGATGAAATAGTTGCAGAGTTGGAGAAGTCCATTAATAAAAAGTGCGGTACCACACCATTAAGGAATTAATACCAGCTTACCTTTAACATCGCGGTTCATAACTTTGGCCAGTGCGGCGCTGGTTTCGGATAGTGGAAACTCACGATCGGTGACCAGCCTGACTTTATCTTCAGAGTACCACCGCATCAGCTCTTTCATATTTTCAGCAAATACGGCGGGCTCATGCTGGGTAAAGCTACCCCAGTAAACGCCAACCACACTGTACTCTTTGACCAAAGTCAGGTTGATTGGGAGTTGGGGAATAGTGCCGCTGGCAAAACCAATCACCAGCAGACGTCCGTTTCGGGCCATGGAGCGAGAGCAGGAATCAAAGGCCTCGCCACCGACAGGGTCGTAAACGACATCAACCCCTTTACCCCCCGTCAGTTCTTTTACCGTGCTTTTCAGATCCTGGTCGCTGTAATTAATTAACTCGTCGGCACCATTCTCTTTCGCAATGGCGAGTTTTTCGGCACTGGAACAGGCGGCAATAACGTTGGCCCCCATGGCCTTACCAATTTGTACCGCGGCAATACCGGTGCCACCGGCGGCACCTAATACCAGTAGTGTTTCACCGGCTTTTAGCTGACCGCGCTGCTTCAATGCGTGATGGGCAGTGCCGTGGGCGCAGAGCAAATTAGCGGCATCGGTGTGAGACATGGTGTCGGGTATCGGTACCAGTGTTTTGGGATTGCAGGCAATCTTCTCTGCAAAAGCTCCGGTACCCGTGGAGAGCCCCAGCACCCGGGTGCCGGTAGCAAGAACCTTCGCATCAGCTCCCTGTTCTGCCACAACACCGGAAAATTCCATGCCGGGAATAAAAGGTAAGGGCGGCTTTACCTGATAGAGGCCCTGAACCAAAAGACCGTCCGGGAAGTTAACGCCGGCGGCCTTAATATCAACCACCACTTCATTCTCTTGCGGTGTCGGCTCCGGTACATCGGTGTATTTGAGTTGATCCAGGGGTGCAAATTCTTCACAGACAATCGCTTTCAAAATTATTGTTCCTTTTAGTCAATCAGTTGTACGGCGAAACCAGAAAGTGCCTCGGCAAGTTTGCCGGTTTCCAGGGCTTGTTCGTTGGAGGCGTTGCCGTCCAATGCCCGCTTATAGACACCCTGGCAAATAGACGCCAGACGGAAAAAGCTGAACGCCAGATAGAAATTCCAGTGTTCTATAGCGTCGATGTTCCGTAGCTGGCAATAGTAGTCGATAACAGTTTGTTCATCCGGCAGACCTTCCTGTTCCAAATCCAGCCCCAGCAATCCTTTCACCTGACCAATTCTGGGTAGTCGCAAGCACATACAGAAATAGGCGAGATCTGCCATCGGGTGACCTAAAGTGGAAAGCTCCCAATCGAGCACGGCAATGGCGCGGGGTTCGTCAGCTTGGAACATGATATTGTCCAGTCGGTAGTCGCCGTGGATCAGGCTGACTTGGCCATCGTCCTCGGGGATATGTGCCGCCAGCCAATCCATTAATCGCTCCATGGTTTCAACGGTGTGGGTTTCTGCTGCGCGGTATTGTTTGGTCCAGCGGCTGTACTGGCGTTCAAAGTAGTTGCCGGGTTTACCGTAATCGCCCAGCCCCACTTTATTCACATCAACGTCGTGCATGGCCGCCAATACGCGGATCAGCTCCATATACATGGGTTTGCGATCTTCCTTGGTCAGCTCTGGCAGAGCGGGGTCCCAAAGGATGCGTCCCTTTTCAAAACTCATGATGTAGAACATGCTGCCAATCACATCGTCGTCTTCGCACAGGCAGTAGGGATGGGCTACAGGTACATCGGTATCTTTCAGTGCCTGAAGCACAGCGTATTCACGATCCACAGCGTGTGCCGACTTTAACAGCTTACCCGGTGGCTTGCGACGCAGTACGTATTGTTTGCCTGGGGTCGTCAACAGGAACGTAGGGTTGGATTGGCCACCGGCAAATTTTTCAGCGGTCAATGGGCCAGAGAAACCCTCGATCTGTGTTTCCAGATATTGACAAAGGCGATCGGTATCGAAGTCGTGAACGGATTGGCTCATAATTTTTCTCGAAGTAGGTTAGGCGTAGGTGATCATATGTTGATGATCGGGGTGTTCCAGGTGGGCCAGATTGTTAAAGCTGGCGAGTCTGGTATTTTCAGAGTTAAAGAAAAACTGGCTGAAACTGGTGTTTCTTATTTGCAGGTTAAGCTCAATAGCCATATTGGCTGGTGCCTGCAGAACCTGATGGGTAATGGCGCTGATCGGGCCGCCAGAGCTTACCACCAGAATGCGACGTGAACTGGATTGTTGAATGGTGCCAAGGGCGTTGTTGACCCGGGCGATAAAGTTATCCCAGTTTTCTTCCAGTTCACCCTGTAATTGATTCTGGCACCAGGCGAGCAGGGCTGGTTTTAATAGCTGGTAGGCGGCTTTCTTATCGATCTCGCCTTTCCCCTTGAGAGCTGCGCTCTGTTCAATATATGCCGCAGTCAACGATTCAAAATCATATTCATTCAAACCGTCCACCCGGGTGGTCGGCAGATCCAGGTCAATTCCCTTGAGAATGCCATCGGCTGTTTGCTGGTGGCGTAATTGCGTGCCGGTAAACAGCTCATCAAAAGTGATGCCGCGCTGCGCAAAATGTCGCCCCAGAATTTCTGCTTGTTCTACACCCATAGGGGAAAGCTGATCATAATTGTTTGACCCGAGAGAGGCTTGTCCGTGTCTGACCAGATAAAATTCAGCCATTGATGGGTTCCAGTTTAGTCTTTTAACCCTCGAGGAGTAAGCGCTATCGACAAAGGGTATTGATTGTTATGTATTGGCATTGATTATGTCAATATTAGCTGGGTAGAGCAAGTCGTTGAATGAGAGCGAACCTTGGGGGCTAGCCAGATTTTTCTCATTTGCTATTGTGTTCTTTTGCGCAGGTCATTATCTTTGCACCATCATTTAAAACGGAATTTTAATTGAGCTTGTAAGAGCGAATGTTAAAAGAGGATAAGGAAATCATCATGATTACACTAATCAATAACCTCCGCAATAAAACAAAAATCATGTTAGCCGCCCAAAAGGCGCTGATTGCTGCGGATGCTAATTATCACGCTTGGGTCAGTGAATTGAAGCCGGAGGGCAGGAAGCACAGCTGGATGAATTAAAAAGTCGCTGGCAAACCTATTTGCAAGAGCGCTGGGCTGTGTTGGGTGAAATTAATAACACGGTAAAACCGGCTGTTTATACCCAAGAGAAAGACTGGGATGATGATCCTCATCGAATGTTTATTTTTACTAATGAGGCTGTGTTAAAAAAAATTCGCTGGCGGCACTTTTTATCTGACTGCGAACAGCTTAAGCAGGATTTTTCTGTTGTTGAAAACCGGTTGTCTGAAGAGGTTAATTTGGCGAAGACATGGTTAACCGAAAATTATCAGGATGTTAGGGATAATTTTGACCCGACGGTTGTTAAGTTTCGGAAGAAGTACAAGATTATTATATCGGCTGATGTTTTGGATGATTTAAGCGAAATGGAAGTTGATGATGAGTCGTCTTAATACTGTGATCCTTAGGGCTTCAGGTTCCGATTGTAATCTTTTTCAATTTCTGTCCCTAAGTTAGTTAGTCTTGTTTCTCCTTCTTTAAGAACAGAG
>JAAELM010000032.1 GCA_024226635.1 Oceanicoccus sp.
CCAGTAGGTAATGATAGATGCCATCAATTTCCTGCCGCCACAGCAAGTGGTGGCCACTGTGGTCGGCAAACACTTGAAAGTCACGCCATGAACCCTGGTCGGTTGCTGTGACCTTTAGCTGCTCGCCGCTAGCCATAGCGTTTAAGGCCTGCTTGGCTTTCAACAGCGGCAATGGGCATGGCAAACCACAGGTATCCAATTCGTTCATACGGGAAAGCGCAACTAACAGTTATAAAAAGGCACTAGTATAGCTGGATGAATGTATAGACCCAAGTGATTAGCTCTTTAAAGACAGAATGGAATTTTATGCCCACAATCACATCCAACCACCGTCATTCCCGCGAAGGCGGGAATAACAGCATAACCATGCAGGCTGGATTCCCGCCTTCGCGGGAATGACGAGAGTTTTTTGGGAATGACGAGAGTTTTTTTGGGAATGACGGTGGTGTTAGCGCCATTGCCCATAAACCGCTAAAGTGCGACTATTAGAACCAGACTTACAAGGATCACCAACAATAGTGAAAAACCTTCTACTCACTTTATGGACACTTCTAGCGGCTTTGCTGATAAACCCAGCCACCGCACAGGTAAAACAAGAGATTGAACTCCCCGAACTCGGTGATGCCTCCTCTGCCCTATTCTCGCTTGACAAAGAATATCAACTGGGCCGCGCCTGGTTGCGAGTGTTTCGCAGTAGAGTTGAAATTGTCTCTGACCCCCTGCTGCAAGGCTATGTTGAAGAGTTAACGTACAAACTCGCCACCCACAGTGAACTCAAAGACCGCCGGCTCGATATTATTATTGTGAACAATCAGGCGATCAATGCCTTTGCCGTCCCCGGCGGCGTACTGGGCATCCACAATGGCCTGCTATTGCAAGCAGAAACCGAGGCACAGTTTGCCTCTGTTATGTCCCACGAATTAGCCCACCTTAGCCAGCGCCACTTTGCCCGCAGTGTAGAAGCCCAAAAGCGCAACGCTATTCCCAATATGGCCGGTTTGCTGGCCGGTATTATTCTTGCCGCAACTGAAGGAGGCAATGCCGGTATGGTCGCGATAGCAGCTACCCAGGCCGCCAGTTTGCAAAACCAACTGCGCTATAGCCGCCTGCATGAACAGGAAGCAGACCGCACCGGAATGGAAACCATGGTAAGGGCAGATATGGATCCCAGCGCTGCCGCGGGGATGTTTGAAGTGATGCAACAGGCTTCGCGCTATTATGGCAACCGCCCGCCAGAGTTTTTATTGACTCACCCAGTGACCGAAAGCCGGATCAGCGATGCCCGCAACCGCTCGCGGCAGTACCCTCGAAAAATGTATACCGATAACCCCAACTTCCAATTGATGCGAGCACGGGTGGAAATCAGCTTTATTGATAGCAGCAAAGACGCCGTAAAACATTTTCGCGCCAAACTGGAAAAACCCAGCCGCTACCCGGATGCCGACCAATACGGGCTGATACTGGCCCTGACAGCCAACAGCGAGTTTGAAGAAGCACAGCAGCGCCTAAACACCTTGATGGCCGCCGAGCCTAATGAAATCAGTTATATGCTAGCCCTGGCTGAGCTACAAATGGCCTCCGGCCAATTACTGGAAGCCATCAATCTATTAGAGGGCGCCCTCTCCTTTACACCCAACAGCCACCCTATCAGTATGATGCTGGCCAGAACTTATCTGTTAGCCAACCAACCTCATCGCGCCGAAGCACTGCTGGAACAACATACCACAGTAAAACCCAACGACCCTTCGGTTTGGTATTTGCTGGCAGAAACTCATGGGTTGGCGGGAAATATTATTGGCGTACACCGGGCAAGGGCTGAATATTTTGTCTTGAATGGTGTTTTGGATAGAGCCGCAAAGCAGCTCAGCTATGCTTTACCACTGGTCAAAAACGACCATTTAACCAGCGCTAAAATCAAACAAAGGATTGTGCAGATAAAACAGCTGGAAGTGCAGATGAGTAATCTTTAAGCAATGTCATCCCCCCAAACGTCATTCCCGCGCAGGCGGGAATGACAGAACAACTACCCCCTTATTTACCCGCAGAAAAATTCAGCATCCGCGTTAGCGGCCTCATCGCCTGCTCACCCAAACCCTGGTCAACAAACACCTCACTAGCACCGGTCTCTAACACATCCGCCATATTATCTAGGGCATTCATCGCCATCCACGGGCAACTGGCACAGCTACGGCAAGTAGCACCGCTACCTGCAGTAGGGGCAACAATAAATTCCTTATGGGGAATTTGTTGCTGTAACTTATAAAAAATCCCTTGATCCGTTGCCACAATAAACTGCTTATTGGGCATAGTTTCAGCGGCATGGATAATCTGCGAGGTTGAACCCACATAGTCCGCCATCTTCACCACAGGCTCTGGGGATTCAGGGTGCACCAAAATGGCAGCATCCGGATAAATTGCTTTTAGGTCTTGCAGGCCTTTGGCTTTAAATTCTTCATGCACAATACAGGCGCCATCCCACATTAAGACATCGGCACCGGTTTCACGCTGTACATAACTGCCTAAATGCTTATCGGGAGCCCACAGGATTTTTTCGCCCTGGGCATCTAAATGCTCAACCACCTTTAAGGCAATGCTGGACGTCACCACCCAATCAGCCCTGGCTTTTACAGCTGCGGAGGTATTGGCATAAACCACCACCGTACGGTCAGGGTGTTGATCACAAAAAGCGGAGAACTCATCGGCAGGACAGCCAATATCCAGAGAACAAGTTGCCTCTAAGGTGGGCATTAACACGCGTTTTTCAGGTGAGAGAATTTTGGCTGTTTCGCCCATAAACTTAACACCGGCAACCACCAGTGTTGATGCTGGATTGTCACGGCCAAAACGGGCCATTTCCAGAGAGTCAGAAACACAGCCACCGGTCTCCTCAGCCAGCTCCTGAATCACGGGATCAGTATAATAATGAGCGACCAGTACGGCGTTTTCCCGTACCAGTAAATCTTTAATGCGCTGCTTAAGCTGCTGTTGCTGGTCACCGCTCAGGGGCTTTGGTTGGTGCAAATGTTCCAGATGATCACGCACGAGCTGCTGGTCAGCGGCATCGTGAGACATAACGGCTTCTGCCATGGAAAATAAACCTCAAATACAAACAGATAATAATTGGCCGCATTTTAACAGAAAAATGTTAATTAACGGCACAATAACCCGCCATTAATACAATATAGTTGCGATGCTAGCCCAGAACTTTAGCCAAAACACGCGCCACCCCATACCAGTGGTTATAGAAGGCTTCTTTAATCCAGCGGGTTAAACTATCTGGAGAAAGAGCTAAATGCTCTTCTGCTGCCACTGCCACAACCGACAATGGAATAGCATTGGCCATCGCGATTAATCTGGGCAGATGATAGCGATTGGATATCAGGGTTAGTTCACTACAATGCTCAACCATCGGTTGAATGCACTGTAGATTTTCCAGGGTATGCCGGGAAACCTGCTCCAGGAATACAGCCTCTTTATCAACACCGCTCTCTAGTAAAATCTCGCCAGCGACGGCAGCTTCAGTACGAGTATTATTATAAGTACGCCCACCCAGGGCATAAATAGCAACAGGGCATTGATGCCATAACTGTTTCACCTTCTCCAGGCGCCGCATAAATTCCTGGTCCGGCAAATCATTGATTAACTGTTTACCGGGCACCACATAGGCCTCAGCTTTATCAACCCATGAAGGTAAACGCGCAGCCACCACTAGAGTCCATACTAACGAGCAAAGCAAACTAAAACCTGTTGTTAGCATAATAAGCAACAGCGTTAGTATTAATGCCGTTAAGCCATAATCACCAACACGATGGTTAAACATAAAAGATCTCGCTTATTATTATTGTTGACTGGCCGCGGCCATTAACTGCTCGCGCATCCTATCACCCCCCCTTAAAATGCGTCCAGCCAAAAGACGATGGAAGTAGGAGCGTTGTTTTGATAAATCGGGCTAAGACACTAGTGAACTATCCGAATCATCAAGAAACTGCCGCACCACCGCATGGCAGCGTTTAACAAAGCCAGCCTCTTGCTCATTCATCCCGGTAAAAAGCTCCCCATGCTTCACCTCAAACAACGACACAGCAGCTACCATCAAGCATTCGCGCTCAGATGTAGCCTGCGCCATTAGCTCGATAGTCGTGTATCCCTGATAGAATTTCTTATTAGCCATTGCCCTCAGAAAAGAGGGTTGGATATGACCAATAAAACACGGCTGTAACATGGGGAGAACCTCTCGACCTGAAAACCATAAAACGTCGTCTCTTATGTATTAAGACACTTAAGAGAGCAAAATCCCCACCTCTAACTCAATATTTAGCTAGCCGATAGCTGCTTAGCCGCCCCCGGCAAATCACGGCCTTTTATCTGTAGAATTGCTCCCCTTTCTTATAGGTTATTGATTTATGGATACTTTAAACCACCGTTGAGGCCTATACCC
>JAAELM010000033.1 GCA_024226635.1 Oceanicoccus sp.
AAAACTATGTTCATCGCTAATAAACAAAACGGGAATATGAGTTTTGAGACTAATGCCGCCATGAGAATGACGATTGATTCAATTGGAAATGTGGGTATTAATACTTCAGCTCCCGATAATTCTGCTCAATTAGAGGTAAGCAGCTCCACAAAAGGTTTATTGCCACCCCGCATGTCATCAATAGAACGTGAGGCTATTAGCTCCCCAGCAACCGGATTGATGATTTATAATACAACTACCAACAAACCCAATTATTATAATGGGACAGAATGGATGAACTATGATGGCACCTCAGCGGTCGATATCGGTGATTATTATCAAGGTGGTATTATTTTTTACCTTGACGGCAGTGGCGGAGGCTTAATATGTGCAGTAAGTGACCAAAGTACAGGAGCAGGATGGGGTTGTTATGGTACTGCAATTAGTGGGGCTGACGGAACCGCCATTGGCACAGGATCACAAAACACAATTGATATTGAAGCAGGTTGCACAACACCTGGCATAGCTGCCGATATTTGTGCAAATTTATGGTTAAACGATTATTCAGACTGGTTTTTACCTTCAAAAGACGAACTTAATGCAATGTACCAGAATAAAGCAGCCATTGATACAACAGCAGCAGCAAATGGAGGTGGCAGTTTTGCTAGTTCCTTCTATTGGAGTTCCAGCGAGCAAAGTGGCCTCGGCGCATGGAGGCAGACCTTCAGCTATGGTGGCCAGAACTACAACGATAAGGTCGACGCAAGCAGAGTACGTGCGGTTCGGGCTTTTAACCCTGTTGAATAAGCCTTTGGCTTGCTTTGCATTCAACTGGGTTAATCCTGTTGATTTACTTTAAATTTTGATCAAAATAAATAGAAACAATAAAATCTATAACTATGAAATCAAAAATCTTAACAACAGTAATCGTACTCTTAAGCCTCGGCCTATTTGCCCAGGTAAGTATCAACACCGATGGCAGCAGCCCCGACGAAAGCGCCATGCTCGATGTAAAATCAACAACTAAAGGGATGCTCATTCCCCGAATGGACTCCACACAACGGGTGGCAATAACCTCTCCCGCC
>JAAELM010000034.1 GCA_024226635.1 Oceanicoccus sp.
GGCATACCTACGGTATACATGTGGTGAGCCCACACGATAAACGATAGGAAAGCGATAGACGCTGTTGCATAAACCATTGAGTCGTAACCAAACAACGGCTTACGAGCAAAGGTTGGGATAATTTGTGACACCACACCAAACGCAGGCAAGATAATGATGTAAACCTCTGGGTGACCGAAGAACCAGAAAATATGCTGGAACAGAACCGGGTCACCGCCACCAGCCGCTGAGAAGAAGCTGGTACCGAAGTGAATATCCATCAACATCATAGTAACCGCACCCGCCAGTACTGGCATTACAGCAACCAGTAGGAAAGCAGTGATTAACCAAGTCCATACGAACATTGGCATTTTCATATACGTCATGCCAGGCGCACGTAAGTTGACGACAGTGGCAATAATGTTGATTGAACCCATGATTGACGACAGACCCATCAAGTGAACGCCGAAAATAAAGAACGTTACTGTGTCTGGAGCATAAGTCGTTGACAGTGGTGCATAGAATGTCCAACCGAAGTTTGGCGCTCCGCCTTCCATAAATAATGTTGAAGCCAACAGTAAAAAGGTAGGAGGAAGAATCCAGAAACTTAAGTTATTCATTCTTGGTAACGCCATATCAGGCGCACCAATCATCATTGGAATTAACCAGTTAGCCAAGCCAACAAACGAAGGCATGATGGCACCGAATACCATCACGAGGCCGTGCATGGTAGTCATCTGGTTAAAGAATTCAGGCTCTACAATTTGTAGGCCCGGTTGAAATAATTCCGCACGAATGATCATGGCAAAAGCACCGCCCATGATAAACATGGCGAAGCTGAACCAAAGATACATCGTACCGATATCTTTGTGGTTGGTTGTTGTTACCCAACGCATTAATCCTGTTGTAGCAGGCCCGTGCGCACCCATTGTGACTCCTCCTACTGACCTTGCTTAAAGTTATAAACGTCGATGGGCTGAACTATGTCACCCATATTATTGCCAAAAGCATTACGCTGGTACGTAATAACGGCGGCCATGTCGACATCATTGAGCTGAGCGCCGAAAGCCTGCATGGCTGTGCCAGGCACACCATTGATACCCATATTTAAATGCGGGCCGACTTCGCCGGTAGCATATGGACTGCCGGCGATGGCATTACCGATACCGCCTTCACCATTCAGACCGTGACAGGCAGCGCAGTATTGGTCGTATACGACCTTGCCCGCAACCATCTGCTCATCAAGGGTGAATTGCTTGTCCATCAAGGCTTTGATTTCAGCTGCTTGAGATTTTTTGCCTGCTAACCACGCGTTGTATTCGTCTTGTTCAACGACGTTTACAACAATCGGCATATAGCCGTGCTCACGACCACATAGCTCAGCACACTGGCCACGGTATACACCGGTTTCCAGTGGACGAGTCCAGGCTTCGTTGATAAAGCCGGGGATCGCGTCTTTCTTCACCGCCAATGCAGGTACCCACCAGGCGTGGATAACGTCATTCGCTGTGACTAAAAAGCGTATTTTTTTGTTAACAGGAAGCACAACAGGCTCGTCTACTTCTAATAAGTAGTGCTCGCCTTTGTTGTCTTCGTTATAAATTTCTGTCTTACCTGTACGCAGGTTACTGAAGAACACGACGTTTTCGCCAGCTTCATCAATATACTCGTACTTCCACTTCCATTGATAACCGGTCACCAGGATATCCAGTTCGGAATCATCAAAGTCATAGACTTTTAATAATGTGGTTGTGGCAGGAAAAGCCATCACGATAAGGATAATAAAGGGAACGACAGTCCAGGCAATCTCAATTGCTGTACTTTCGTGGAAAGTAGCTGGCTTAACACCCTTTGACTTACGGTGCGCAAACACCGAATAAAACATTGCGCCAAAAGTGAAAATACCAATCACTACACAAATCCAGAAAACGATCATATGCAGACCGTAAATTTCTGCCCCAACTTCGGTAACGCCTGGCGACATATTCATCTGCCAGCGTTGAGCTTCTTCTGCCCAAGCACCTGTACTCAGAAAACTGAGCAGTAATAGCACAGGACTAAGCGCCAGCTTGTACAGCCGTTTCGCTCGTAAATGCATTTCCCGTGTCTCCATTGTTTAAATGTTAAAAAATACCCCAGAATCCGGATCGCTAACATCTTCACTGATATGCGCCGAGCGAGACAAATACTGACTCGTAGGAACAATATTGCAGTGACCTCCCATCCCTGTGATTACTTAGCTGCTGTATTACCACTCAATTTCGGCCTTTTGAGCCTGGCTGAGTGCTTTATTCGTCGAAAACGCGCTCAAATAAGCCCATTAATGACAATGAATAGCGATTTTTCGGTATCCCCCGGTCGCTGGGTGCGACAAAACGCCGCGATTATACGCATCTTTAACAAAACAGGCCACCATAAGCCTGTTAAATCGTGGGAAACCCCTTCCTAATGCTATAACAAGCAGCTATTCGAGCCCCCCAAACTTCCAGATATGACACTTGGCAGAGGCCTCAACCACAAGATATGGGGTTTAATCTGGTCGATGATTATTTCCAATCTTTCGGCCCCCATGCCGGGATTAGTGGGTACCGCCACCCTTGGGCGCCTCGAAAATGCTCAATATTTAGCCGCTGTCGCGGTCAAAGCTATAGGAAATAGTTCACATTGGTCTAAGCAGGCGATAGCGAAGTTAGTATTTTGTACTAGCCTTATCACTTATAGAAAGTGTTAGCCCTATGCAGGGCCTGCACAAGCACTGTAAAAACCTGTAAACCCAATATTAACGCCCATGAAGAGGACGACCTGTGGCAACTGATGCCATCCGCGACACTATTGCCTTAGCAAAGCTCCATGAACAGCAAACCGATCATCTGGCCAAGCTGCTCGACCAGCATGTTAAGAACGATATTCACTTTACCATCCAGCTGCCCGAGCAAGATGCCACCGCCAGCCTGGTAGATTTTATTATTGCCTATATTGAGCACGTCCCCAGATTTATTGATGCCACAAGATCCATCACCAGCGAAGCTAACATTCGGGAATATGCCGAGCCGTTTTTAAAGCTGGCGGAGGATTTCTTTTTAAAGCCACCGGAAATTGTTTCACAGCATGTGGGCTTGAATGAACTGATGGACGAAGCCTATCTGGCTCACCGCCTGATTGAAGAGGTTAACGACCGCTTTATGATTCGCACATCAATTCCGTTAGTGCCGATGGATATGACCATGTCCAACCTGATTGTGCACAGTATTATTGGCGAACCCTTTGCCAACGAACTGGATGAAGCCGTACACTATATGGCTGAGCGTAACATGCTTAAAGAGCATGTGTATGAAACACCGGAATTTAAAGCCTATGTTGCCCTGCATCAAGATAATCACTGGGAAAAAGAACAACAACACTGGCCCTGCTTAACCGATGAACTATCTATTAATTTGCAGTTTGCCCATTTGTAACTGATATCTCTTTGCTATAGAAAAATAAAAGAAGAATAGAACTATGACAATGAATCCCGGCAGTTTAGCTATCGACAACACCAACCACAGTCACGATCATCACGAAGATCCTGCGGATGAAAATCACTTTGCCATTAAGATGGCGGGGCAGATTCGAGCGAGTTATAAGCGTAGAAAGCTACGCGCACAACGCGCCCGTTCCAGACGGCGATAAAACCGTAGGGTGGATTATAATCCACCCTACTGCTTAATGATCCCGCCGCTTAGCGCCGGGGTTAGGGTCGATGATACTAACTACCTGAACTTCGTCTTCATGGGCTAGTGGCTCTTCCCCCAAACGGGGCTGGTTTACCCGAGTAGTCACTTCATCGACATCGATAGCTTGAGGGCCATCATCCGTCATAATATCGCTATAACCACAGCGCACACACTCCCTGATCTGCTGGCCATTGCTATCGTTATACATCACTAGCTTATCCATCTCCGCACAACGCGGACAAACAGCCCCAGCGATAAATCGTTTTATTATTTTTTGTTCGCTCATGCTACTTTCCTGGTCGTAACAATACCGCTGTGTCGCAGCAATGCATCAATATCGGGTTCACGCCCCCGGAAAGCGGTGAACAAGGCCATCGGTTCTTTCGACCCACCACGTTGTAATATTTCCTGCAAAAAGCTTTCTCCCGTCGCCTGATTAAAAATACCTTCTTCTTCAAAGCGGGAAAAAGCATCTGCCGATAATACTTCCGCCCACTTATAACTATAATAACCTGCCGCATAACCGCCAGCAAAAATATGGCCAAAGCCATGTTGGAAGCGATTAAATTCGGGAACCGGATAGACTGAGACTTTTTCTCTAACTTCATCTAATACGGTTTGAATCGATCTGGGATTTTCTGGCGAATAGTGATGATGCATTAACATATCAAATAATGAAAATTCCAACTGCCTTGCCATCATCATACCGGATTGAAAGTTTTTTGCGGCCAGCATTTTTTCTAATAAATTATCCGGCAGTACCTCGCCGGTTTGATGATGGCCAGAAATTAACGGGATCGCCTCTTTTTGCCAGCACCAGTTTTCCATAAACTGGCTGGGCAATTCAACCGCATCCCACGGCACACCATTAATGCCGGAAACCGCTGCACAATTAATTTCAGTTAGCATATGGTGCAAACCATGGCCAAACTCATGGAACAGGGTTGTCACTTCATTATGGGTTAATAAGGATGGGGTGGTCTCTGTGGGTGGCGTAAAGTTACAGGTTAAAAACGCAACCGGCAGTTGTTGCTCTGTAGCGCTTAGTTGTCGTCGCACACGACAGTCGGCCATCCATGCACCACCACGCTTATGCTCCCTGGCAAAAATATCCAGATAAAATTTAGCGATCACTTCGCCATCGCGTTCAATATGATAGAAGCGAACATCAGGATGCCAGGTTTCAACGTCGCTAACTTCGTTACACTCAATACCAAACAAACGATTGACTACGGTAAACATACCCTCTATCACTTTCGCTGAGGGGAAATAGGGGCGTAATTCTTCCTGGGATAAATCGTATTTTTGTAAACGTAATTTTTCGCTATAGAAGGGGATATCCCAAGCAGATAATGTGGTAACGCCCAAACTGTTAGCAAACGCTTCCAGCTCTTTATAATCCTGCTTTGCAACCGCAATACTTTTTTCAGCAAGGGCATTCAAAAAACCTTCAACCTGCTCCGGTGATTCAGCCATTTTTGTAGCCAGGGAGCGCTCGGCATAATTGTTAAACCCTAACAACAATGCCAACTCATACCGAAGTGCCAAAATAGTATCCATTAGCTCACTGTTATCCCACTGACCAGCGTTGGGGCCCTGGTCAGAAGCTCGGGTGGTATAAGCGGTATACATTTCCTGACGCAGCGCTGAATTTTCACAATATTGCATCAGGGGCAAATAGGCAGGGATATCCAATGAAATTAAATAGCCGGATAACTCTTTTGCCGCCGCCGCTTGTTGATAGCCCTGTAATACGGATTCGGGTATACCAGCAAGCTCTTCGGCATCATCTATATGCTTGCTCCAGCCATGGGTTGCATCTAAGACATTATTGGAAAATTGTGTGGATAATTCGGCCAGTTGTTTTTTTATTTCGCCGTAACGCTTTTGTTGCTCGGGTTTTAGCGCAATGCCGGACAGCGTAAAATCTCGCAAGGCATTGTCTACAGATTTTTGCTCCGCCTCATTCAGCTGCCCATAAACATCACTGTCTGCCAGTTGTTTATAGGCTTGGTAAAGCTGTGTGTTTTGGCCCATTTCTGTGCCGTATTCTGTCAGCTTTGGCAGGCAGGCGTTATAGGCATCACGCAGGGCATCTGAATTTTTTACGCCGTGCAAATGGCTAATGGGAGACCATAGCTGCTCCAGCTCATCATCCCACTGCTCAATGGAAGCCAAAAAAGATTTTCCGGGGGTTTGTTCTGCTTTCAATAAATCATCGACTCGCTGTCGATTACTTGCCAATAACTGATCAAGCGCTGGCTCTATATGTTCTGGTTGAATACTGGAAAATGCTGGCAGCGATGCTGTTTTTAGTAATGGGTTAGACACTGTTTTTGACCTCAAAAATCGTAAATGCTTTTTCAAAACTATAATTTCAAAACTATAATTTCAAAACAACGGACTGCTCAATAATGGCTGCGCGTAATTTTGTAATCGCTCTATTTTATAAAACGGTGATAGGGGTTGGGGTAAGGTTATAAATTGTTGGTAAGGCGTTATCTCAATACCACTGGTCACTAATGTAAAGGGGCCTGTTTTTTGACTGGACGTTAAAATTTTATAGTAGCCTCTGGTTAACACGGGAGAAAAGAGGGCATAGCTATTATTTCTTTTTTTCAACCGATATCCCATATAGGGCTTAGCTAAAGGCTCGCCAATAAATACGCCTTGACCGGGCATGATGACACTTTTCCAATAGGCTTCTATTAGGGATGAACCCTGCATATAGTTCGACATGGCAATTAATGGGTTAGGAAATTTCCCTGGGAAGTTACAAGGCTCAACCACTGCTCCATAACTGCCTGTTGCACCCCCTTCCAGCCATCGAAGGGCGCTCATCTGTCGGCTATTGGTCAACTTGCCCCCCGCTGAAGTCAGATGGTCTGCCATCGCCCCCGGCAGGAAAGTATTGCTGTCTATATCCGCTACAAACTTTTTGCCGGTAAAGTAAAACATGACATCTTTTCTATTTCGAATCGCATTTGCCTTTAGTATCGTCACAGGTAATTTATTCCCCAGCAATAACTGCACCGAAGGGAATACGCTCTTACGGACACTGCGGGCCTTATCAGAGGTTTCCAACAAATAGGCTTTGCCGTTGTTGCCGTTAGCCACCATCTGGCCATCTGCAGCAACGCCGCGATCTATTAAGGCTTTGGCCTCCTCGAAATTAGCTGCTGCCAAGAGCATGGTAGGCCGAATACTAAAATCGTCATAGGGTCTTAAACTGTTTGTCCCTGCATACTGGGAGGTGGCGGTAAGCTTGCAACCCTTGGCGCAATAGCGGCTGTCAAAGCCCAGTGCAAAGGCAGAACTGATTGACATACAGCCAACACGATAAGGATCTGCCCAGGTTAGCAGATAAGCTTGAATATGCTTTGGCGTTTTTGCTTCAACTATTTTCTTCAATACAGCGAATTCACCGGGGCGCATAACCGGCTTATCAACTTTAAATGAAATAGTGATAATATTTTCTGGCGGTATTTGTCGCTGCTGCTGATAATAGCCAGCAATTTGAACGCTAAGCGGGTCCTCTGTATTGACAATAACAGCCAAATCTTTAGCTACCAGACCTGAATCGGGCAGCACAATCTGCGGGACAATTTTCGGAAAAACGTTAGCTGACACTGGGCTGGCAACCAGCAAAAATACAACTGCAACAGAAAACAACCTGGCAAACATTGCTTACAGAGACCTGACTAAGAGATTACAATAGGCTGATACTGTAACAGCACAAAGCGAAGCAAACTATGCCTACACAAAATATGCCTAAACAAAACATTCGTTCTTTTAAGGGAATAGCGCCAGTCTTGGAGCGGGGCGCCTATGTCGACCCTGCCGCAGTGGTTATTGGTGATGTTGTTCTGGGTGAAGATGTTTCCGTTTGGCCTCTGGTCGTTATTCGCGGCGACGTTAACAAGGTACGCATTGGCAATAGAAGTAATATACAGGATGGCTCAGTTATCCATGAGTCCAGGCCCCTCCCCACCAACCCTGGCGGCCACCCGGTGATTATTGGCGAAGATGTTACCGTCGGCCATAAGGTGATGCTGCATGGCTGTAACATAGGCAACCGCGTGCTGGTGGGCATGGGTGCCATTGTACTGGACGGGGTGGTAATTGAAGATGATGTGATTGTTGGAGCGGGAGCACTAGTCACCCCCGGCAAAACGCTGGAGAGCGGCTATCTCTATACCGGCAGCCCGGCGCGTCAGGCTCGCCCCATAAAAGACGGAGAAATGGAGCACTTTGTGCAGACAGCACAAAATTATGTGGCCCTTAAAGACAGTTATTTTACTGAGCAATAACATCATTCCCGCCGGTACGGGCATAAAGAAAAAGCCGGGCTTAAACCTGGCAAACCATCGATTGAGCAGCGTATCAGGGTAGTATATTTGCTAAAAGATTAGTTGCAGGCTTCCAGCTCTTCACGGATGGCGTCAATCACGGCGCGGGTTGTTGGCCGCGTACCGCGCCAGATGCAAAAGGATTCTGCCGCCTGCTCTACCAACATCCCCAAACCATCTGACACTGCCCAGGCAGCACTTTCTGCACCCCAACGCATAAAGGGAGTAGGCTCGGCGCTGTACATCATATCGTAGCAACAACCTTCGTCAGTTAATGCATCACTCGGCAGTGGCGGTAACTCCCCGGCAAGACTGGCACTGGTGCCATTGATAATTAAATCGTACTGGTTGGCATTTAAGGCTTTAAAACTACAGGCACCGACGCTGCCAAACTCCGAAAAATCCCGCGCTAATTTCTGCGCTTTTTCAACGGTACGGTTGGCAATTAAGACATGGCTGGGGTTCAGTTTCATCAATGGCTCAAGTACACCGCGAATAGCGCCGCCTGCGCCTAATAACAACACTCGCTTATTAGTGACTTCCCAACCGAGGTTTTCGCAGATATCCCTGACCAGGCCAGCACCATCGGTGTTATCACCATAAATCTTGCCATCTTCTTGCAGCGCCAGGGTGTTAACTGCACCGGCAAGGCGAGCACGGCCGCTGAGTTCATCAGCAAAATTATAGGCATCAATTTTAAAGGGCACGGTGATATTTAAACCTTTACCGCCATTATCAAAAAAGCTTTTGGCGGCATCGGCAAATTTATCCACATCCACCTTGTGTGCACGGTAACTCAGTTGCTGTTGTGTCTCTTGTGCAAACGCCCTATGAATCTGCGGAGACTTGCTATGCTTGATGGGGTTGCCGAAGACTGCATATTTATCGGTGGCTGTCATAATGTGCTCTTTGGACTATCAAACCGGGTTTATACCCAGTCTCTATTAATTAAAAATTGTTGAGTTAGTGCTTCTTCCTGGCTACCAGCCTCAGCCTGCCAATCATATTCCCAGCGCACCAGCGGTGGTAGTGACATCAAAATAGATTCCGTACGGCCATTGGACTGCAAGCCAAATATGGTGCCGCGATCGTGCACCAAATTAAATTCTACATAGCGGCCACGACGATAAAGCTGGAACTCACGCTCACGCTCACCATAGGGCGTAGCCTTGCGTTTGGCGACGATTGGCTGGTAAGCCTTAATATAAGAATCGCCAACACTACGCATAAACTCGAAACAGCGATCAAAACCACCTTCATTTAAATCATCGTAAAATAAACCACCAATACCGCGTGGTTCATTGCGGTGTGGCAGCTGGAAATACTCATCACACCATTTTTTATAACGGGGGTAAGCTTCTGCACTAAAGCGATCACAGGCGTTTTTTGCGGTTTGGTGCCAGTGAACGCAGTCTTCTTCAAAACCGTAATAAGGGGTTAAGTCATAGCCGCCGCCAAACCACCACACCGGTTCTTCACCTTCTTTCTCGGCAATAAACAAACGTATATTGGCGTGACTGGTAGGGATATAAGGATTTTCCGGGTGCATCACCAATGACACCCCCATGGCCTGAAAGCCACGACCGGCTAATTCGGGCCTGGCTTGTGTGGCTGAAGGCGGCATTTTCTGGCCATACACATGAGAGAAGTTTACGCCGCCTTTTTCAAATACGGCACCGCCACTGATAACCCTTGAGCGACCGCCACCACCTTCGGGGCGATCCCACTCATCCTGCTGGAAGGTGGCTTTGCCATCCTCTTGTTCCAAGCGTTCACAGATAGAATCCTGTAATTGCAGCAGGTATTTTTTTACTTGATCAACGGCTATCTCTGGCATGAAAAACCTAATTAATGGAGGGGCAAAATAAACAGGCCTGCGGCGACACCACTATGTGCCTCTTATTACTTTGCCAGAAATCAAATCGCGAATTTCCGACGGCTTGGCATTGGGCTTAAGCCGGCCGGGTAAAATAAAGTCCAGCCCGTCACCATTCAAAAACCGCTGCAGCTGTGCTGGTGACTCGCAGGTGGGCTCTCCGCTGATATTGGCTGAGGTTGAGACAACAGGACCGCCCAGGGAGTTGCATAATTCAATCACCAGTGCGCTAGTGCTTACCCTGAGTGCAACACTCTGGAAATCACCCCTAATCCAATCTTTCGCCCTACCATTATGGGGCACCAACCAAGTGGTGGGTTTGCTGGCGGGTTTGCTGGTGAGTTGCGCAAATTTGCTAACAAGCGCATCGTCCAACCCTTGCAAATAAGGAGCAAATTGCTCAGCTGAGGCAGCAACTAATATTAATCCCTTCTCCACCGGACGCTGCTTAAGCGCCAGTAGTTGTTCTACTGCCCGCTGGTTATCCGGGTCGCAGCCAAAGCCCCATACCGTTTCGGTTGGGTAGGCTATAACACCCCCGGACTGGATGACCGTAGTCGCCCGCCGGAGGCTGATCGAGTCCTTGGTAGCCATAAGGCCCAGGCGGTTAGCCTTTTAGTTTTTCCTGCAGGGCTTCGTCTTTGGCTACAACAGCCTGGGCATTGGCTTCACGCTCGGCGATCAGCTTTTGCTGCAGGTCAGCGTCGGCTGTAGCTAGAATCTGCGCGGCCAGATAGCCTGCATTTTTAGCACCGGCTTTACCAATAGCAACAGTCGCTACTGGAATACCACCAGGCATTTGCACCGTTGATAACAGTGCGTCCAAGCCTTCTAAAGAAGCGTTAATCGGAACACCAATTACAGGCTTAAGGGTTGCAGCAGCAACAGCACCCGCTAAGTGAGCCGCCATACCCGCAGCACAGATAAAGGCACCACAGCCACGCTGGTCAGCGGTGGTTACATAGTCATGAGTAATCTTGGGGGTACGGTGAGCAGAGGTCACTTTTACTTCGAAATCGATACCAAAGGATTTTAAAACGCCAAAAGCTGGCTCCATTTGTGGTAGATCTGAGTCCGAGCCCATCAAAATAGCGACAAAAGGTTTGGTCATGGTTGTGCCCTCACAGCAAAAATTTAAGGATCTGGAAAAAGCGCGAAAATTACCCAACTGGGGCCCTGATTGCAAGCAAAACCGACGTTTTCCGTCAGGATTAACGCGCCTTTACCATTCGCTGATAACAACCGGCATTATTCTCTACCCATCCTTTTAGCTCCAGGGTGGTCAAAACCTCGCTAAGTTGTGTCAGGGGCCAGCCTATTTGATGCTGTAGTAAGTCGATTGCAACAGGATCAAAACCCAAGAGAGCCACCAATTGCTGTTCTGTTTGAGTGAGGTCAGATAAAAGCTCGACATTATCCGGCGTTGTCTCCTTGCTTGTCCTTGCTGGCAACCACCCCTGAAGCTCCTCCATCACATCAGCCGCTGTCGACACCAGCTTTGCCCCTTGCTGAATAAGGTAGTTAACGCCTTTACTACCGCTATCATGAATAGAGCCTGGAATAGCAAATACCTCACGTCCCTGCTCCATAGCAAAGCGTGCTGTAATCAATGAGCCGCTTTTAAGGGCTGCTTCAACAACTAACACCCCTAAAGACATGCCGCTAATAATCCTGTTCCGCTGTGGAAACAGCTCCGGTAGCGCCTGAGTGCCCAAAGGAAACTCTGATATCAGCGCCCCATTATCTGTATTCACAATGTCATTAAATAGTGAGCGGTTACGTACCGGATAGGTTATATCAACACCGGTACCTAGTACGGCCACGGTTTTGCCCTCGGCCGCCAAAGCGCCACGGTGGCATTCGGTATCGACACCCAGGGCCAAGCCGCTATTAATGGTAAAACCCGCACGGGCAAACTCACGGGAGAACTGGAAAGCGTTCTCACAACCTTGTCTTGAGGTCCTGCGACTACCTACCATACCCAGTTGAGGCTGGTTTAATAAATCAACATTACCTCTAACATAGAGTAGTGGGGGTGGGTTGCTGATCTGCTTGAGCAATTCCGGATAATGCTCCGAATTAAGGCTAAGCAACTGGATATCCAGCTTTTCAATCGTGGCTATATCCTGGTCAATCAATCGCTGGTCGCAGCCCCGGCGCAAAGCAAGCTGTGTATCAGGGGTAATTTTCAGGGCGAACAACTCGGCAGCTGAAAGGCTGGCAATAGCCTCCGGCGTATCGCTAGCCTTCAGCAAACGGCATAGCGCCCGGGTAGATAAATGAGGTGTTCTATGAAGTGTTAGTAAAGCACGAAGTTGCTGGGAATTGTATTGATAATGCATAGATCATCCTTGATCATCGTAGAATTAATATTGATATGACTTAATTAGGGATTTTTTACTTTATCCATCACCGCCAGTGGACGGTTGGCTTTAAGTACCAAACCATAGCTGACTTTCTCAAAGGTGCGGAACACCATCATCAAACCTGCACGGGAGTCTGGCACTTTCACAATCTCACCGGTAATAGTATCTCTAACCTGTTCACCTACACGGTAGATGGCCAACACATTGCCCACCTCAAGACCTTCACGCTCACCCTTGTTGATCACCACAACATTCATGCTGCCAATCTGGGAAACACCCCCTTCAACCGAGATAATAAAACCGTTGGTTTCTTCCCCAGGCGCACTGGGGTAAAAATTAGAGCTAATACGATGCTCTTCATCCGCTAACAATCGATCACCTCGACGCACCTCCTCAGAGGTACGGTTTAGGCCCATTGTTGCAATGTCTTCTTGTATATCAATTATTTTGGCACTGGCAATAGATAGCGCCTGATAACCTAACAGCTCCTCAGTCTCGGGATCCATATAAGCATCACCGGGGCGGAATATACCAAAATTCTCTTCCCCTTCCGGGTCAAACTCACCACGGGCAAATAACTGGTCACCAGCACCCGAGACAATATGGCCATCATTACCGGCCAACACATAAGGGGCATCCTGCAATCTTTCTTTGCTAACTACGCGACTCTGGCTTAAAAAAGGTGAGATAGCGTCCAGCGGAATCGCCGGGATGGCCAAATCCAACGCTGAAATTCTTACTTTAGGGGTCAGTTTTACGTCTTTATTACGCTTAACCACCAACTTGGGCTTGCCATCGATATAAACCAGATTTAGTACATCACCGGGATAGATTAAGTGTGGATTATCTACCTGGGGGTTTACATGCCAGATTTCCGGCCATAACCACGGGTCATTCAAGAACATCTTTGAAATATCCCATAGCGTATCCCCTTTAACAACGACATGGGTTTGGGGATGACCGTCTTTGAGCGATAACACATCGCCGGCCTGGGGAGCTATTGAGACAAGAGACACAACCGCAAACAGGATGTATCCCAACACCGCTTTTTTCATAATGGCATTCCTTTCTTCGCAATCCATGTCGTGCTATTCGACGTTATAGCGCTACATAGCATGGAGTAATTTTTTATTTGTAACCTGATATACTATAGCAGCTTACCGGCAAATGATTAGTCTACACGGACTCGATTATTTGCAGTCTGATCATAATCTTAGCAACAACACTTCGGTTTATACTAGAAGTTAGAAATTCGTCACAAAGCAGATTCAGCAAACCATGGCCATTTTAGACATTCTTGAGTTCCCCGACCCGCGACTACGCACACAGGCAAAGCCTGTTGAGAAAGTAGACGGCAGCGTACTGCAATTGGTCAATGATATGTTTGAAACCATGTATGACGCCCAGGGGGTTGGCCTGGCCGCCACCCAAATTAATGTGCACCAACGTATTGTAGTGATTGATGTCAGCGATGAAGGGGATCAGCCATTGGTCTTTATCAACCCCGAAATCACCGTTCTGGATGGCCCCGACCACGAGTATGACGAAGGTTGCCTATCGGTCCCCGGCTTCCACGAAACCGTCACTCGCCCAGAGAAAGTTCGGGTAAAAGCCCTTGATCGTGATGGCAACACCTTTGAAATGGAGCCTGAAGGGCTGCTAGCAGTCTGCATTCAACATGAATTAGACCACCTCAATGGCAAGCTGTTTGTGGATTATATTTCACCCCTGAAACGCAAGCGCATCCGCTCCAAACTGGAAAAACAACACAAACAAAAAGCGTAAGGCTCAACCCAGATGGCTCAACCCCTGAAAATCATTTTTGCCGGCACGCCGGATTTTGCTGCTATCCATCTACAGGGCATACTGGAGCAGGGCGATCATCAAGTCATTGCTGTCTATAGCCAGCCCGACAGACCCGCAGGCCGTGGTAAAAAGTTAAAGCCCAGCGCCGTTAAGCAAGTGGCGCTGGACAACAATATCTCTGTTTACCAGCCCCTCAATTTTAAAGACCCTGTCGACCAGCAAACCCTTGCGAACCTTAATGCCGACTTAATGGTGGTGGTAGCTTACGGATTGTTACTCCCCAAAGTCATTCTTGATGCCCCCCGCCTGGGCTGCATCAATGTTCACGCTTCCTTATTGCCCCGCTGGCGCGGCGCCGCACCTATTCAAAGGGCGGTTGAAACTGGCGATAGTGAGAGCGGCGTGATCATCATGCAAATGGATGAAGGCCTGGATACCGGCGATATGCTGTTGGAAGCTCGCTGCGATATCACCGCCCAAGACACTGGCGGCAGCCTGCATGACAAGCTGGCAAATATAGGTGTACCTGCATTAAATAATGCCTTGCAGCAAATAGCCGAGCAAACCATTACCGCCACCAAACAGGATAACGAACACAGCTGTTACGCCCCCAAAATATCCAAACAGGAACTTGCCATTGATTGGCAACAGCCTGCGGCGGTGATCGAGCGAAAAATTCGCGCCTTTAATCCCTTCCCTATTGCTTATACCAGCCTGAATGGCGACCGGATAAAAATTTGGCAAGCCAGCGTAAGTGAAAAGGGCGGTAAAGCCGGCCAGATTATTCACGCCGATAAAAAATCCATTGTCGTAGCCTGTGGTGAAGGCAGCCTCAAGCTGCAAATCATTCAACTGCCCGGCGGTAAAGCCCTGGAAATTCCCGCTGTGATGAACTCCAAAGCCGACCTGTTTACCACCGGCACCCGTTTTGACCCGATAGAAATAACATGACAACAAAGACGATAGAATGCCGTGCTGCAGCCGCCCGCTGCCTTGCCGCAGTCTCTAACGGTTCTTCTCTGTCGCAACAAATTCCACGCTTTGAACAGCGGGTTATTGAAAAAGACCGCGCGCTATTTCGACAGCTCTGCTATGGGGTTTTGCGTTTTTACCCCAAGCTGGCTGGCATTAGTAAACAGCTGATTAGCAAACCCCTGAAAAACAAAGACCGCGATATACAGATGCTGGTTATGCTGGGCATTTACCAATTAAGTGAAATGCGCATACCAGATCATGCCGCAGTAAGTACCACCGTTAACGCGACTAAAGCATTAAAAAAACACTGGGCCAAAGCGTTGGTGAATGGTGTTCTCAGGCAATGGCAACGCAGCCCTGAAGAACTGCTGGAAAAACTTAGCCCCGCGCAACAACTCTCTCACCCTGAGTGGCTGCATAAATTACTGAATAAGGCCTGGCCGGACCATGCCAATAAGATTGAGCTAGCCAACAATAGCCACCCGCCAATGTGCCTAAGGGTCAATCAACAGCAGGGTAGCGCTTGCGACTATTTACAACAACTGCAAGACAAGGCCATAAAAGCGGCTCTATGTGACCATGCCAAAGAGGGGATTCGCTTAGTTGAGCCTGTGGCCGTCGACCAATTACCCGGCTTTAACGATGGCCAGGTCAGCGTACAAGATGAAGCGCCACAGTTGTCCGCCGAACTATTAAAGCTGGCACCAGGGCAACGGGTATTGGATGCCTGCTGTGCGCCTGGCGGTAAGACCTGCCATATTCTGGAAGCCGAACCCCGACTAACAGCAGTGATTGGCCTTGATATTGATGAAGAGCGCCTAAGCCGTGTTGAAGAAAACCTGCAACGCCTAAAGCTTAAGGCCCAGCTGATCACCGGTGATGCCGCCGACCTGGACTCTTGGTGGGATGGCAAAACCTTTGATCGCATTTTATTAGATGCCCCCTGTTCAGCCACGGGTGTTATCCGCCGCAACCCCGATATCAAGTTGCACCGCACCCTTGAAGATATACAGCAATTACATCAATTGCAGTTTTCGATTTTGCAGACGCTCTGGCAAACACTAACACCGGGGGGGCTGTTGTTATATGCCACCTGCTCGGTACTCCCTGATGAAAACGAGCATGTAGTAGCCCGCTTCTGTGGTCAGCAAGACGATGCCGAACATCTGCCTATCGATGCTAGCTGGGGACAAGCCAGACCCTATGGTCGCCAGCTATTCCCCGCCGAGAATGGCCACGATGGATTCTTTTATGCCCTAATTGCCAAAAAAACGTAAAAATAACGGCAAAAACGTTATGAAAAAATGGCCTTTAGCCAATTAGCACATACAATTACCAGATAACTAATTTTCGCCAACTATTTATCTCCAGAAACGGCTACATCCATGAAAATAATAATTCTCGGGGCAGGGCAGGTTGGAGCCTCTCTGGCTGAGCATCTCGCCGATGAGCAAAATGATATTACTGTCGTCGACCTCGACAGTGATCGCCTTCGAGAGCTGCAAGACCGCTTGGATATCGGTGCCGTCACCGGGCAAGCCTCCCATCCTGATGTATTGCAGCGTGCGGGTGCCGACGATGCAGACATGTTAATCGCCGTCACCAACTCTGACGAAATCAATATGGTAGCCTGCCAGGTGGCCTATACCCTATTTCGCACCCCCACCAAAATTTCACGGATCAGGGCGCGAGCATTTTTAGAAAAGCCCGGAATGTTTAATAACCAGCAGATACCCATCGACGTTATTATCAGTCCTGAATTATTGGTAACTCGCTATATTCAGCGCTTAATTGAATACCCTGGAGCTTTGCAGGTATTGGACTTTGCCGATGGCAAGGTACAACTGGCCGCCGTTAAGGCTTATTACGGCGGCCCCATTGTCGGCAATGAACTGCGGGATATTCGCAGCCATATGCCCAATATCGATACCCGGGTAGCGGCTATCTTCCGTCGCAACCGTGCCATTATGCCGATGGCGGATACCGTGGTTGAAGCAGACGATGAAGTTTTCTTTATCGCCTCCCGTGAAAATATCAGGCCGGTGATGAGTGAACTACGCCGCCTGGATAACCCCTATAAACGTATTTTAATTGCCGGGGGCGGTAATATTGGTGAGCGCCTGGCCAATGCGCTGGAAGATAACTATCAGGTAAAAGTGGTTGAGCAAAGCTACGCTCGCTGCCGCCAGTTATCGGAATCCCTGCGCCGTACCATCGTATTAAACGGCAATGCCTCCGATAAAGATTTATTAATTGCCGAGAATATCGAAAACGTCGATGTCTTCTGTGCACTCACCAGTGATGACGAAGCCAATATTATGTCGTCTATGCTGGCCAAACGACTAGGCGCCAAAAAAGTTATTACCTTAATTGCCAACCCTGCCTATGTTGACCTGGTGCAAGGCGGTGAAATTGATATTGCGATTTCGCCACAGCAAATTACCATGGGTAGTTTGTTAACCCATGTACGCCGCGGCGATGTCTCCAATGTGCACTCCCTGCGGCGAGGTGCAGCGGAAGCATTGGAAGTGATTGCCCACGGTGATACCCGCTCCTCCAAAGTCGTCGGCAAACGTTTGGATGAAATTGAAAAAATTGAAGGCTCTTCCATTGGCGCTATTGTGCGCGGCGATGAAGTGTTAATTGCCCACCGCTATTTAGTCGTCGAACCGGAAGATCACGTAATCGTCTTTCTTACCGACAAGACAAAGATCAAGCAAGTCGAGCGCCTGTTTCAGGTTGGGTTTAGTTTCTTCTAATGCATATCGCACTGATCTTCCGCATCTTAGGTATGCTGCTAATGGTGTTCAGCTTAACGCTGTTTACACCCATTGCTGTGTCACTGTGGTATGACGACGGTGCTTATCCTTCTTTTCTGTTGGCATTTGCGATTACCGTCATCAGCGGTGCACTAATGTGGATGCCGGTGACGAAACAAAAAGCCGACCTGCGTACTCGGGATGGTTTTTTAATTACTTCCTTATTCTGGACGGTGCTGGGTTTGTTTGGTGCCCTGCCTTTTATTCTGTCACCTAACCCGGAAATGACGGTAAGTGATGCCGTCTTTGAATCACTATCAGGATTAACAACAACTGGGGCCACGGTAATTACCGGCCTCGACCATCTGCCAAAGTCCATTTTATTTTATCGCCAGCAGCTTCAATGGTTGGGCGGCATCGGTATTATTGTTATTGCTGTGGCTATTTTGCCGATGCTGGGCATTGGCGGTATGCAGCTATACCGTGCAGAAACGCCCGGCCCGGTTAAGGACAGCAAGTTAACGCCCCGGATTGCTGAAACGGCTAAAGCGCTGTTTTTGGTTTATGTGTTATTAACCGCGACCTGTGCCGTGGCTTATTGGGCGGCGGGGATGTCCGCTTTTGATGCCATTTGCCATGCTTTTTCAACCATTGCGATTGGTGGATTTTCTACCCACGATGCCAGCATGGGCTACTTTAATAGCCCGGCGATTATGTTAATTGCCTGTTTATATATGATGATTGCAGGGATTAACTTTGCGCTGCATTTTTATGCGCTAAGGCAGAGCAGTTTCCAGCACTATGGGCATGACTCCGAAAGCCGGTTTTTTGCCTATACGATTTTTGGCGCAGCGGTAATTGTAGCGACGTACTTAATTCTTAGTGGCTCCTATAGTATTGATGAAGGACTGCTGCACGGTTTATTCCAAACCATTTCCATTGCAACAACCGCAGGTTTTGCAACGACGGACTTTTCGGCGTGGCCGAGCTTTTTGCCCTTTATGTTACTGATGCTGTCGTTTATGGGTGGCTGTGGCGGCTCTACCGGCGGCGGCATGAAAGCGGTGCGGGTGATGTTAATGGCCAAGCAGGGGGTAAGGGAATTATCCCAGTTGGTTCATCCCAATGCGGTCATTCCATTAAAGGTGGGAAACCGTCGCGTAGAGGCCAAGGTCGTCAGTGCGGTTTGGAGTTTCTTTGCGGTCTATATCTTCGCCTTTATTGTTATTTTATTTTCGCTGATGGCGACCGGCCTGGATTATGTAACTGCATTTTCTGCGGTGGTAGCGTCAATGAATAACCTGGGCCCTGGTTTAGGTGAGGTGGCCTCCAACTATGGCAGTATCAGCGCACCGGCTAAATGGATACTTTGTTTCTCTATGTTGCTGGGACGGCTTGAAGTCTTTACCTTGCTAGTTCTATTTACCCCGGCATTCTGGCGTCAATAAATTACTGACTCTGCTTCCCCTCGCTTATGCCCTGATCCTTTCTATTTCTAACTGGCAAGCACTTTCTGCAAACCACTCATAACCTTCATCATATGTTTTAAAGCTTCCAAAGCCGCCCAGTGGCATATGAGCGTTGCCAGGCCGCCCATCAAAGAGTTTCCAGGATCTACGATAAGGGCCGCTATCATAGCTAATACAAATTAGCAGTCGTTTTACCAAAGCATTCACTTTTAGCTTTTTTTCAAAAAAACGCTCGTCACCTGAAAGCACCTTTCGATCAAGTTCCCCACTACCAACTTCTTCGCCCTTCTCATTGCTAGCCAAATAACTAACAGACAGATTATTCATTGAAGACTTTCCCTTATTAGTAAAGGCAATGGCAAGCTCCCATGCCTTAGGGTCTTCCTTTCTAAAGGTTCTACATTTTTTCTCTGCTCTCTTAACTGCCGCGGCCTCACTTGAGCCCATTCCCCTGGCCATTAACTTAGCCATCATTATCCCTTGCTTGCATTTTGCACTCGCCCTGGCAACAAACATAGGGTTAGGCCTTGTTGGGTTTAGGCTTGTACTTGTAAGATCATAAATTGAATAGGATGAATACTGCGTTACAAAAAAGGTGACAATACTAAGCAGGGTAGCCAAGACCCCAGCAGCAACATAAAAACCTTTGAATGCTTTTTTTATTGGCTTTTCATTATTCTCAACATCTTTACTCTGCGATTCATTCAACTCTGACATGCGTTATCCCTGTTCTGGCCGCTTAGAGTGGTTACTAAACTCATTGACGGGGCACTATAAATCATTACATGGCAAATAGGATGAGCATTTTTGACAGATTAATTTAACACTTTTGACCGCCTGCGAAGGTATGTTCGGTTTGCTGCAAAAATCTCTGGGCCTGTATTTAATACATGAGCTAGTACAAGAGTTATTACATGAGCTATTACGTGATATGCTCGGGAAAATTTTTCCTGTTATCTAACATTAGGAGTCACTATGAATTTACCTTCCTTATTGAGTGTGTCCCCCATTTATATTGCGCTATTAGGTTTACTATTTTTCGTGATCACCCTGCGAGTCGGTATCTACCGGGTTAAGATCAATGTCAATATTGGCAATGGCGATGACCCGGAATTGCTGCGCCGGGTGCGCGGGCAGGGGAATTTTACCGAGACAGTGCCTATGGCATTGTTTTTATTAATTACGATGGAAGTACTGGGAGCTTCGGATACCTGGCTGCATATTCTGGGGGCAGCGCTAGTGCTTGGGCGGATTTCCCACTACTTGGGTTTAACGGAAATTGGGCCTAATTTCTGCCGGCCTTTGGGTATGGCGGGTACTATGATTACGATTTTGGTTAGTTCGATTTGGATTATGCTAGATGTTTTATAGCAGGCATTAAAATCAACGGAGCTTGCGGCTCAGGATGAGCCCTAAATGATTTCATCAGGATTTTCTCGCTACTTTAATCAAATCATAAGCCGCCTGGATTTCCTGGGCTTTTTCCGTGGCCACTTTCATCATATCTTCCGGCACACCCTGGGCGATCAGTTTATCGGGGTGGTGTTGGCTCATTAATTTTCGGTAGGCCTTTTTAATATCTCTATCGGAGGCGCTGCTGGTAACGCCCAGGGCTTTATAGGCATTATCTAAATCATTGGCGGAGGTATGGGGGCGGCCTTGCTGTTGATAGTTGCCGCCATGGAAGCTTTGTTGTGCGGTTAACATAGCCAACAATTGTTCAAACTGACGGCTGCCAATACCTAAATAGCCCGCCGTTTTTGCCAGTATCTCTTTTTCTGCCCGATGCATTTCACCATCGGCCATGGCGATGCTAAATAAAAATTCCAGCAATAAAATGGGCAGGTTGTGTCGGCGGCCACCTTCACTTATAAATGATGAAATAACCGGCTCTAATTGAAAGTCACTTTGCGAGCCTTGTTTAAATAAGGTAATCGCTTCTTTGCGATGCTCGGGCGTTAAGCCCAGGCGCCCCATTAAAACTTCGGCCTGCCTGATTTCTTCTTCACTGATACGACCATCGGCTTTGGCCAAATGGCCCATAATCATAAAGGTGGTTTCAAAAAATAACCGCTGCAGGCGGGCGCGGTCAGCACCATAGTCAAAGCCCATAGCCTGGCCAATACCTTTATCAAAAAAGTGGCCGGCAAACAGGCCAATAATGGCACCTAAAAATCCGCCAGAGAAAAAGCCAATTAAGCCACCGATTAATTTTCCAAAGATCACTACTATTTCTCCAACGTAATTAGCGCATATGCCGATTGATAAAATCGGCCATACCATCTACTGCTTCGCGCGCTTCCGGTAAGTACTGGGTCATAACGGGAAAGGCGTGGGCCTGTTTATGCCAGTACTTTGATTCTACCGTCACACCTTTGGCTTCGGCGGCGGCCACAACACGCTCGGCATCACTTAATAAAATCTCGGTAGTACCTGCATAAACCAACAATGGGGGAAAGCCACTAAAGTCTGCAAATACCGGAGAAATTTTGGGTTCCGCCAGATTATGTCCCTTGCCATAGATCAGTGCCATCAGCTCTAAAATTTCTACCGGCAACATCGGGTCGCGATATTTGTTACTTTGAATGGAGCTGCCGGTGTGAGTTAAGTCAGCCCAGGGCGATAGGCAAATCCCCAGCGCGGGTAAGGGTAGAGACTGCTCTCTAGCGCTTTGTATAACGGACAATACCAGGTTGCCCCCCGCGGAGTCGCCGCCAAAGGCAATCTGGTTGGCGTTATAACCATTATCCAAAAGCCATTGATAGACCTGGCTGCAATCTTCTACTGGTGCGGGATAAGTATGGGCAGGCGTTAGCCGGTAATCCACCAATAACACTTTTCTGCCGGACTTTGCTGATAAGCGGGCAGCGAGAGGGCGGTGAAGAATAGGTGGTGAACCAAGCATAAACCCACCACCGTGGAAATACAGCACTAGCTGGTCGCTGTCTTTTGCCCCTTCGGCAATCATCCATTCACAGGGCACGCCATTGAGGGTATCAACACGGTGTTCGGTGGTGGTGGGAATCTTTAAAGTTTTTTCCGTCTTTTCCTCCAACTTGTTATACCCAGCCTTTATAGCCCGAGGGTCAGTTTTAACAATACGGCGTTTTCGCAGTCGAAAAATTTGGTTTAATACGATGGATTGCCAACTCATTATTGACCCCTTTATTATTTTTGGTAGTACTTGCGTTCGCCATCAGGCTGTTTTTTAAAGCGTTTATACTCCCATTGATATTGCTCCGGAGCCAGCGCTACAGTGTCCTCAACGCTTTTATTGAGGGCGGTTAGTGCCTCGAGCTCATCATCGGCGGCGATAGCCTCGGGTGCAGCGGCAAAGACCATGCGAAATTGCCCGCTATGGGGAAGACGAATCACACTGGCAGTCATTACCCGGGCGCCGGTGCGCTTGGCCAGCTTTTTTACCAGCGTCGTCGTTAGGGCAGGGACACCAAAGAATGGCGCAAAGCCGCCCCCTTCAAGCGGTGGCACCTGGTCCGGCAGGACACCAATCATTTCGCCTTTCTTCAGGGCCTGCAGCAGCGCTTTTACGCCGGTAGTATCCGTGGGCACCATGCTGGCACCATTGCGGCTGCGTGCCTTATACATCAATTGCTGCATGGCTTGGTTTTCCGGCGGCTGGTACATAATGCTAATCCTGGCCTGCTGGGCCAGATAAAGGCCGATGACTTCCCATGAGCCAAAATGGGGGGCCAGGATAATCAGGCCCCTATCATCAGACAGTGCCTGTTTAAAGTCTTCGTAGCCTTCAACCTCAACTACGGCATTCAGCACCGCGGTTACTGGGCGCTGCCAGATCGGGGCCAGCTCCATTGCCGTCATGGCCAAGTGCTTTAAGCTGTTTTTGGCGAGGGTTTCGCGCTGTTTGGAATCCATATCGGGGTAGCAGATAGCCAGGTTTTCCTCGGTCACCTGCCGCAAGCGGCTATTCATGAGCCATGCACCACGACCCACCATGGTCCCCAAAAACCTCAAAAAGCGGATCGGCATTATCGAGAAAAACTGGAACAGGGCAAATACAGCGAAGGTGGTGATCTGTGTCATTATCAGTAAACCGAACTAAGGGGTTGAAATCATACCGGTTTCCCAGCCCTTCAGGAACGCTAATTACCGAATTTTCACCCCCTCTGGCAATAGAACCTTGGGGCCAACTGCCTGTATAATGTCCGACCTTTGCCATCACTGACGGTGGCAGTAAGAACACTCTACCTATAACAAGAGCCAAATTGTGACCATAGCAGCAGCACAACCACCAAATACCAAGACCTTTCAGGGCTTGATTCTCGCATTGCAGCAATATTGGGCAGCCCAGGGCTGTGTGATTTTGCAACCACTGGATA
>JAAELM010000035.1 GCA_024226635.1 Oceanicoccus sp.
CAACAACATTAAATAAGCCAGAGCCGTATTTTTTAGACTACGCTGGGCTATTTGAAGTGCTGAGGGTTGGTAGGCGTCATCGCAATGATTATTGCGAAAGGCTTGCCATAGCTCTTGCTCTAACGCTTCGGCAATGGTTAATCTGGCTAAAGTTCTAGCCTGATAAATAGCATGGACATCAACCTCATCAGAAATTTCTGTCATATAGGCTTCTGAGGGCAGCTTTAACATTAAGGCCACCATAGCTTTATCCAGTGACTCATCTAATAGAATAGAGCGATAGGCCGCTATCAATCTCGGATCTACACTTGCCTGCTCATTGTTTTGCACAGCTGCAATCATTTCATTAAGCACCTGCACACCTAACTGCTGTGAGGCATCCCAGCGAATAAAGCCATCACTGTCATTGCGCATTAAAAACAGCAGCTCGTCACGGCTGTAATTGAAAGCCAGTTTTACCGGTGCAGAAAAACCCCGCAATAAACTGGGCACGGGCTTTTCTTTGACCTGATGGAATACAAAGGTTTGGCGGGGCTCGGTAATATCGATGACGACCTCGGTATTACTGCCATTTTCTTTATCATTATGCAGCGGCAATGCGCCCTCTTTGCCTAACAGAGCCATAGACATAGGGATATGGAAAGGCTGTTTTTGCTCTTGCCCCGGTGTGGCTGGACAGTGCTGCTCTACCGTTAAGCTATAAGTTTGTGCACTGTCATCATAGACACCCTCTACCGCAACTCGAGGTGTACCCGCCTGTGAATACCAAAGCCTGAATTGAGACAGGTCTTTAGCTGAGGCATCCTCCATGGCTTTAACAAAGTCTTCGCAGGTGACAGCCTGGCCATCGTGACGCTCAAAATAGAGGTCTGAGCCTTTACGAAAGTCGTTGGGGCCCAATAGATTGGCAATCATACGAACAATTTCAGCGCCTTTTTCATAGATTGTGACGGTATAGAAATTAGAAATTTCCATAAAAGACTCAGGCCTGATCGGGTGAGCCATTGGGCCACCGTCCTCGGCAAACTGCACCGTGCGTAACAGGGAAACATCCTCTACCCGCTTAACCGTTCGCGAGCCCATATCCGATGAAAACTCAGCATCGCGATAGACGGTAAAACCCTCTTTTAAACTTAACTGAAACCAGTCGCGGCAAGTTACCCGGTTGCCTGACCAGTTATGGAAGTACTCATGGGCGACAACGCCCTCGACTCGCTGAAAACCTGCATCCGTTGTTGTTTCAGGTTTTGCGAGTACACAGGAGGTATTAAAAATATTCAGGCTTTTATTTTCCATCGCCCCCATATTGAAATCATCAACAGCGACAATATTAAAAATCGTTAAATCGTATTCGCGACCATAGACTTCTTCATCCCAACGCATGGAATGAACTAAAGAGGCCATAGCGTGTTCGCATTTATCAAGATCTTTAGGCTCAACAAAAATACGCAGGGTGACGTCATTGCCTGACCGGGTGGTAAAGTGATCTTCGGTATATTCCAGATCCCCCGCTACCAGTGCAAACAAATAAGCTGGCTTCTTAAAAGGATCATCCCACTTTACCCAGTGGCGGCCATTATCCATCTCACCGCAGTCAATATTATTGCCATTAGACAATAATACGGGATAACATTTTTTATCGGCTTCCACTGTGGTGGTAAACACCGACATTACATCAGGGCGATCCAGGTAATAGGTGATTTTACGAAAGCCTTCCGCTTCGCACTGGGTACAAAACATAGTGTTTGATTTATAAAGGCCTTCGAGGGACGTATTTTGCTGAGGTTTTATTTCGGTTATGCATTCCAGTACAAATTCATCGGGTAACGAGTAGATGGTTAAGCTCTCTGGGGTGACCTGGTAATCAGCCCCGGATAAAACCACATCATTTACAGTCAGTGATTGTAAAACCAATTCCTGCCCGTGCAGCATCAACTCAACGTCCTGATTAGCAGCCTCAGGGTTGCGGCGCATAGTCAGTGTTGATCTAACCTCTGAGCTCTGCTCACCCAGCGAAAAATACAAATCCGTTTTATCGATCAGAAAATCGGGTACTTGGTAATCTTTCAGAAAAATCGTTTTAGGTTGCGCGTCCCGCATTACTTAATAACTCCAAATAATCATGATGTAATTACTGCCAGGCTTAAGCCGCCGTAAACTCAATATGATAACCACCAAACTTACGGATATTTAAAACACCGGTATCCAATATTAAGTACTGGCCTTTAATCCCCTTCAACACGCCGGTTATTTCTGGCTGCTTGTCAAAATTAAATGATGTGACCTTGGTGGGGAATTCTTCAACCGGATAATGAATACTTACCGGTGCCGCATCATTAATAGCCTGGATTGACTGTACGCCGTATTCATCCTGCAAGGCAGATATCTCAGCTTTACAGGCTTCAAATAATTCATCGCGGCACTGTTCAAGATCGATAATATCGACTTCACCTTTAAGCATTCTGCGCCAATTGGTTTTGTCCGCCACATGATTTTTAAACACGACCTCTACCAAGCCTGATTGCTGTCTGGTACTAACACGGAAAATGGGTATCGCCTGAATAGCCCCCTGATCCATCCAGCGGGTTGGAATTTGGCTACCGCGGGTAATACCGACTTTAATACCGGAAGAGTTCGCCAGATAAACAAAATGGTCCGTCATGCAAAATTCATCACCCCACTCTGGCTGGCGACAGGTGCCTGCATGGTAATGACATTTTTCCGGGCTCATAATGCAGCTATCGCACTGTGCCAACTTGGTAAAACAGGGGTAGCAATAACCCTGGTTAAAGCTCTTTTTAGTTTTACGACCACAGTGGGCACAATTAATCACACCGCTGTAAATCAACTTAATGGTTTTACCCATCAAAGGGTTAAGTGACAGTAATTCATCACCAATGGGCAGGTGATAGGTAACTGCTTCCCCCTCACCTTCCCCTAACCGGGTTTGCATTTTTTTTAGATGACCGACAGCATGTTCTGCCAAAATTGATTCTCCTATTCAGACCACTTTAGTGGTCGTTCCTGGTTTTGATTGTTAGCTGGGGCGGGTTGATCATCACAGAGTTCACCCTCTGCTTTGCTGCCTCTATCGATATGACCAACACGATCCGTCTGGGCTAAATGACGCTGTTCATAGCTTATCACCGCTTCCATACACAATTCTTTCTGCTCTTGGGTCAGGCGCCTACCATCTGGCCATTTACCGATTTCAATGGCGCGCTTGAGGCTGGCGTGAATGTCTGGCGTAATATTGTTAATCAGTTGTTCAAAATCCATCGTCTTATACCTGGTTCTCTTTGGTTGAGAACTTATCAATTAAAGCGGCGCCAAAACCCATTAGGCAGCCCATAATCAAGCCACCTAAATGCGCCACATTGGCCACCTTGCCCGCACCTAACACACCGGCCAAGCCAACAAAGCCAACTACCATCATAAATAGCGAAAAGTACAAAATAACATTGGGTATCATCAGGTCTTTTTCCGGGCGCATCATACTCCATACCCAGCCGTAGCCCAGCAAGCCATAGACCACGCCAGACATTCCACCAAAAATGGTGGCCTCGGCATAGGTAGCCTGCATGATATTGGAGCCCAGACCGATCACCATACAGATGCCTAACATACGCACACTGCCCTGCAACAGTTCGATTCTTTGACCAACAAACCAGAGCATCGCCATATTGAAGGCAATATGCATTAAACCAAAGTGTAGAAAAATCGGGGTAATTAGGCGCCAGTACTCTCCATTGGGAACGGAGAAAATAATATAGGTACTCATTCGGTTGAAATCAAAGAAGGTAAAATATTTGACCAAACCAAAGTCGCGGTCAAAATAGACCAGGCAAAAACCTAGCACACTTAAAATTATACCGCCCAGGGTAACTGGCAAATGGCTTAGCAATTTAGTGGCAACGGCGGTAGCTTGCGGAGACTCTGGCATTTCAATCACAGGCGCTTCAGTTTCACCGGTAAGAAACTTTTCATAGGCATTACGAACCTGTAGTGCTACCGATTTATCCCCCACCAACAAAAGTTTGCGATCATTGCTTTCTACAACTCGATGACTGACCCGCTGGTCCCACAGGTATTTGCTAAACACCTGCAGATCCTGCTCTATGGATACATCAATCACTACTATTTCAGCCATACATCTACCTCACGTTGTTACTTTTATGACAGGAATTCAAACCAGAGCTAAAGAAAAAGGACTAGCCAATTAAGCCTGTACCCCAACCCAATTTGTCGCGGCAGCTGGCATAAAAACTATGATCGGTGGGGTGAATCAACTTTAGTTTGTGACGTCGCTTGGTGATATAGACTGTATCGCCCGGCAGCGCCGTTAGATGAACTTGCCCGTCACAAGTCACAGGCGGGTGAATTTTATTGGACTTATTGATTTCAATTCTGATTTCGCTATTACCATCAATAACGATCGGGCGACTACTTAAGGTATGAGGAAACATAGGCACCAAAACCACTGCATCCAGTTTGGGGTGCATAATAGGCCCGCCCCCCGACAGCGAATAGGCGGTTGACCCGGTGGGTGTTGAAACAATTAAGCCATCTGAACGTTGTGGGTAAACAAACTCATCGTCCACATAGACATTAAACTCTATCATCTGTGCTGAAGTGCCGGAGTTAACTACCACATCATTTAAGGCTTCTGCCCGGCCTATCACTTCACCATTACGTTTAACAATGGCACTCAATAGAAAACGCTTTTCTAAAACATATTCACCTTGCAGTACTGCACCGACTTTTTCTTCTAACTCTTCAGGCAAGATATCGGTCAGGAAGCCGAGGCGTCCCCGGTTAATACCCAGCACTGGTACGTTATGCCTGGCTAACTGCCTGGCCGCCCCTAGTAGACTGCCATCACCACCAAGCACAATAATTAAATCACAGCTTTCACCCATTTTAGTTCTGCCACTGACGGGATAAGGGTTATCAGGTAGCAGGCTGGCTATGGTTTTGCCAAGTATAATGTTTATTTTTTGAGCAGACAGAAAGCTCGTAAGTACCCGCAAGGACTCACCTACGGCATCACTCTCACGGCCAATAATCCCTACTGTGTTAAATTCATTCATATTTGATCGGTCGGTTGTTATCAATTTGGGCTAGTATACTCTAATTTGATTAAAGCCCAAGGCAGCTATGGCCACTATAACATCCCTTAAAAATCAATGCGTTAGAGATTTGGCCTGGAGCTGCTTTGGCCAGAACCTAATTAATGACTTTGGTGGTCTGGGCCATAGCGCTGTACAGAGCTGCCATATCCACCTGACTGCGGCCAGACAGCAGTGGTTGCTGCAACTGGATCAAGAGCCAACGCCCCTGTTAGATTATTTAAGCCAGCCTCGCAGCCCGCGAATTGGCCTTTACTTTGAAGCTTTATGGCAATTTTTTATCACCCATGATGCACATTTAGAATTACTAGCCCACAACCTGCAAGTATCCTATAACAAGAAAACCTATGGTGAGTTTGATGTTATCTACCGCGATAACAGCAATGGCAACAGTTACCACCTTGAATTGGCGATTAAGTTTTACCTGAATAATTCACTATCAGCCAACCGGGGTATATTTTCTACTGACTTCGGTTATTGGCTAGGCCCCAATGCGATTGATCGGCTTGATATTAAAACCGAGCACCTTCTTAACCATCAAATAAAACTCTCTGCCAGCGAAGCAGGAAAAAACGCACTGGCATTATTAGGCCTTGAAACCGTAATCCCTGAAATTGCTATCAAAGGACGTTTATTTTACCCCCATAGCATTAACCCTGAGGCCTCAACTGCGGCTCTATCCCCGTCACATAATTATGGTCACTGGGCTAATCTTTCGAATTTAAATAAGGTGACCCAGACTTGTGTGGACTGGCTAATACTGGATAGATCGGAATGGATTAGCCCTGTCTATCGAACGCTCGCGGAACTTGAGCAAAAGATTAAATGCCCACTGCAATTACAAGACACATTAAGCCTGTATTTTTCAACTAACTCACAACCATTAATGATTTGCGGGCTTGAACAAAGGGATGATTATTACTGCGAAAAAGTACGTTTTTTTATTACCGCAGATAACTGGCCCAAATGCACTCGACGAACCGCTCACAAATCTCTATAGTACGCCCGCTCTGATAGCAGTCGTCTCTGACGGTTGCTGCTCTATTATTGTTAAACTCAGGACTGCCCTTTTGATCTCTACTGCAAATATCACCATGCAATTTGGCGCCAAGCCGTTGTTTGAAAATATCTCTGTTAAATTCAGCAATGGCAATCGCTATGGGCTCATTGGCGCTAACGGTTGCGGTAAGTCGACCTTTATGAAAATCCTCGATGGCAGCCTTTCACCCAGTATGGGCAATGTCACCGTTACTCCTAATGAGCGTATCGGTAAACTCTCCCAGGACCAGTTTGCGTTTGAACAATACAGCGTGGTTGATACGGTGATTATGGGGCACATGGAACTATGGGCAGTAAAACAGGAGCGTGATCGTATCTATGCCCTGCCAGAAATGTCAGAAGAAGACGGCATGAAAGCTGCCGAACTGGAAACCCAATTTGCAGAAATGGATGGCTATAGCGCCGAAAGCCGCGCCGGTGAAATTTTAGCGGGCGCCGGTATCGAGCAGGAACTGCACTACGGTTTAATGAGCGAAGTAGCCCCTGGTTGGAAGCTGCGAGTCTTATTGGCCCAGGCTCTGTTTTCTGATCCGGATATTTTGCTACTGGACGAACCCACCAATAACCTGGATATCGACACCATACGCTGGCTCGAAGAAACTTTAAACGAGCGTAAAAGCACCATGATTATTATTTCCCACGATCGCCACTTCCTGAATTCGGTTTGCACCCATATGGCGGATATTGATTATGGAGAGCTAAGAGTTTACCCCGGCAACTACGATGATTTTATGACCGCTTCAACCCAGGCCCGCGAACGCCTGCATAATGAAAACGCCAAAAAGTCCGCACAAATTGCTGACCTGCAACAATTTGTTAGTCGTTTCTCAGCTAACGCCTCTAAAGCCAAGCAGGCAACATCCCGTGCCAAACAGTTGGAAAAAATCAAACTGGAAGATATTAAACCTTCCAGTCGCGTCACGCCCTACATCCGCTTTAAACAGGATAAAAAGCTACACCGGCAATCACTGATTCTGGAAAAGCTGGGCCACGGCTTTGATGAAGGCCCGCTATTTAAAAACGGCAACATTATTTTAGAAGCCGGCGCCAAACTGGCAGTCATTGGTGAAAACGGTGCAGGTAAAACCACCCTGCTGCGCAACCTGATGAACGAGCTCACCCCGGATCACGGCAGAATCCAATGGGCAGAAAACGCTACCCTGGGTTATTGCCCCCAGGATAGCACTGAAGATTTTGACTGTGATTTAAATCTGTTTGACTGGATGAGCCAGTGGCGTAAAGCCAGCCACGATGACCAGATTGTTCGTGCCACTTTAGGCCGCTTATTGTTTTCGTCAGATGATTTTAAAAAGAAGGTAAAGGTTTGTTCCGGTGGTGAGAAAAATCGCCTGCTATTTGGCAAGCTAATGATGATGGATACTAATGTGCTGTTAATGGATGAGCCCACTAACCATTTGGATATGGAATCCATAGAGGCTTTAAACCTGGCACTGGAACATTATGAAGGGACGCTAATCTTTGTTAGTCATGACCGTGAGTTTGTTTCGTCACTGGCCACGCGCATTGTTGAAATTACAGACCAGCAACTTATTGATTTCCAGGGCAGCTATGAAGAATATCTAGCCAGCCAGGAACAAGCGGAACGGGTCGCCGGCCACTAAGACATAAGCTCTTTGATGGTGACCTGGTTATCACTCAAGCGGCAATTCAGTCTTATCCAGTACTTTTCGCAATACAAAGCTGGAATGCACCCCGGTAACACCTTCCAGATTGGTCAATCGGCCTAGTAAAAACTGTTCATAGTGGCGCATATCCTTTACCACCACCTTGAGCAGGAAGTCCGCCGCCTGGCCCGTCACTATGCTGCACTCCAGCACCTCGGCAAAGGTGGCGACTTTTTCCTCGAATTTTTCAAAACGCTCCGGAGTATGGCGGTCCATGGTGATACTCACCATCGCTGTCAGGTTCAGGCCCAGTGCTTCGGCATTTAATAAGGTGACATGCCGGTCTACAATCCCCGATTCTTCCAGCCGCTTAACTCGCCGGGCACAGGGTGTGGGTGATAAACCCACCTTATCCGCCAGCTCCAGATTGGTGATCCGGCCATTGTGCTGCATCAGGCTTAAGATATGCTTATCGATTCGGTCTAACTGTATATTCATAGGGATTTGTACCATGCCAAAACAATCAAAAGATTAGAATCTCTAAATAATAGCAATATATGAGTTATAGTCACTATATTTTTTACTATATCGAGTATCTTTGCAGCAATTCACTCACCCTACCCCGTTACAATCACCTCTCAACCGCAGGCAGACCAATCTCACAAGGGTTATGTGCTATTGCTCCACAAGAGCTGCCACTGCCTGCAGTTGTTTTACAACAGCTAATATCAGGACCGCGGCCATGAACCCCTTTGATCATCGCAAATACCAAGCCTTCCCCCCTATTCAATTACCCAACCGCCGCTGGCCCAGCCAGCAAATCCAACAGGCCCCGCGCTGGTGCAGTGTGGACCTAAGGGATGGCAATCAGGCGCTGATCGAACCAATGAACCCCACCCAGAAAATGGCGCTATTTAAACTGTTGGTTGAAGTGGGCTTCAAGGAGATTGAAGTGGGATTTCCCGCCGCCTCCCAGACCGACTTCGATTTTGTGCGCCAGATTATTGAGCAGGGCCTGATTCCTGAAGATGTCACCATCCAGGTGTTAACACAGGCACGGGAAGAGCTGATTCAACGCAGCTTCGAAGCCTTAAAGGGTGCCCGGCAAGCCATTATGCACCTGTACAACTCCACCTCCACGGTGCAACGGGAACAGGTATTTGCCAAAAGCAAAGATGAAATCAAGGCGATTGCCGTGCAAGGTGCCCGATGGGTGCAGCAGTGTGCTGAACAGCAAACAGAAACCGACTGGACTTTCGAATACTCCCCGGAGAGTTTTACCGGAACCGAGCTGGAGTATGCTGTTGAGGTCTGTGATGCGGTTAATCAGGTATGGCGGCCTACCCGGGAAAAACCGGTGATTATTAACCTGCCCGCCACCGTAGAAGTGGCTACCCCTAATGTCTACGCCGATCAAATTGAGTGGATGGGCGACCATATTCAATATCGGGATGCCGTTATTATCAGCTTGCACACCCATAATGACCGAGGTTGCGGTGTGGCCGCTGCCGAGCTGGGTGTTATGGCTGGCGCCGACCGTGTTGAAGGGACTTTATTAGGCAATGGCGAGCGCACAGGCAATATGGATATCGTCACCATGGCAATGAACCTTTACAGCCAGGGCATTGACCCTGCATTGGATTTATCCAATATGGATAAGATTATCCAGACAGTGACCGAGTGTACCCAACTACCTGTTCATCCCCGCCATCCTTATGCCGGTGAACTGGTGTTCACCGCCTTTTCCGGCAGTCATCAGGATGCGATTAAAAAGTGTTTGCAACGTTACACGCCAAATGACTGCTGGCAGGTGGCCTATTTGCCAATAGACCCTGCGGATCTGGGTCGCAGTTACCAGGAAGTTATTCGTATCAATAGTCAGTCAGGCAAAGGCGGTATCGCCTATATTCTGGAACAGGACTACGGCCTGCAAATGCCTCGCTGGCTTCAGGTGGATTTTAGCCAGCATGTGCAGCACTATGCCGAGACCGAGTCAGCGGAAGTCTCCCCTGCTACTATCTATAGTATTTTTGAGCAAAGCTATATTGAGCGCAAAGAACCAGTGCAATTGGCAGGCTACCAAATTAGCCGCCAGCAGGAGCAGGATCAGTTAAGCGCCACACTTCATATTAACGACCAGGCCACCTTAATTAGCGGCAACGGCCAGGGCGTACTGGATGCCTTTACCAGCGCTTTAAACCATCAACTGGGTCATAACATGGTGCTGGTAGATTATTCTGAGCACACGTTGGGTGACAATGAACGCTCCGAAGCGATTGCCTATATTCAATTAAATATCAATAACCAGCGTTACTGCGGTGTCGGTAAAAGCAAGGACATTATAGAAGCCAGCCTGCAAGCAGTGTTAAGTGCGGTGAATAGCTCAATGCCTGCACTCGAAGCAAGAAATGTCGTTCCCGCGTAGGCGGGAACCCAGTGCTGTAGATTTCCGCTCTAGCGGAAATAACAGCATAAGCATGCAGGCTGGATTCCCGCCTTCGCGGGAATGACGGGAGTTAGTTAACCCAGCGACTTCTCTCCAGAAGCTACCGATTGGAAAATCAGGGTATTAATAGTCATTGGACCAACACCACCGGGCACCGGGGTATATGCTGCACAGCGGTCAATGACGCCAGCCAATTCAATATCTCCGACACCACCGGGGTGATAGCCGGCATCAACCACTACCGCACCATCTTTAATCCACTCACTTTTAATAAACTCGGGACGTCCTACTGCACCGACAATAATATCGGCCTGTTTAATCAGGTCTGGCAGGTTTTGGGTGCGAGAGTGACAGGTCGTCACAGTAGCATTGGCTTCCAGCAGCATGGCTGACATAGGCTTACCTAAAATCGGGCTGCGACCAACAACCACGGCATGCTTGCCTTCAATCTCAATCTTATAGTGCTCAAGAATTCGCATAATCCCTTTAGGGGTGGCACAGCCATAAGCTTCTTCGCCCATCGCCATACGGCCGTAACCGAGGCAGGTCACGCCATCCACATCTTTCTCTAAAGCAATAGCATCAAAACAAGCACGCTCATCAATTTGCCCAGGCACAGGGTGCTGTAACAAAATGCCGTGAACGTCAGGGTTTTTATTCAGCTCATTGATTTTGGCCAACAATTGCTCAGTGGTAGTTTCTTCACCCAACTCTACCGCCATAGACTCCATACCAATACGGCGGCAAGCATTGCCTTTCATCTTAACGTAAGTTGCCGAAGCCGGGTCGGCCCCCACCAAAATCGTCGCCAAAATCGGGGTTTTGCCACCGGATTTTTCCTTCAGGCCAGCCACCCGCTCACTGAGTTGTTGTTCCCATTGTGTCGCCAACGCCTTACCGTCTAGTACCAGTGCAGACATGCTCGCTATACTCCTGATTTCAGTAGAAAAAGATGGCGCATTCTCTCATGCTCACGGCCTGAGTAAAATAGCCTGGTGCCGCTAAATTATGGGTGATTTAGCGTTGACGAGAGCCTATAGCATGAGTATTATGCGCACCTCGTTTGACGCAGCCTCTTTTGTTGGCTGCACTCAAGCATTTCGGGGTATAGCGCAGTCTGGTAGCGCGCCTGCTTTGGGAGCAGGATGTCGGGAGTTCGAATCTCTCTACCCCGACCAATTTCCAATATCAAACCCAGCCTGGCTAACACTGCGGTTTGATGTGATAAAAGTTTGTGGTGGGCGTAGCTCAGTTGGTAGAGCGCCGGATTG
>JAAELM010000036.1 GCA_024226635.1 Oceanicoccus sp.
AAAGGGAGAGGTCGCCTTCTCTGAAGGGCGCATTACTTCCCATGCTCAAGCCAAGGATCGAATGAGTAAATGGCTCAAATAATTTGGACGGAATCGGCTCTAAACGAATTAAATGACATTGCTGAATTTATTGCATTTGATAAGTTTTCTGCTGCACAAAAACTGGTTCAATCTGTCTTCGGATGTGTTGAACAGCTCAAGGCGCACCCTAATTCTGGTCGCAAGCATCCAGAACTTCCCCGAAAATCAATCTATAGAGAGGTCATAGTTGGCCCATGCAGAGTTTTTTATCGCACTGAAAAATCCAAGATCATCATTATTCATGTTATGCGCAATGAGCGAATGTTACGTAAGTTTATTTTGGAAGACCGCGCTAAAGTCAGCAGTTAACAAGTCAAAGCCAAAACCGATATTTTAGTTTGAGTATTGTGCAGAGCACTGCCGAAAACGTCAGGCGATACACTCCAAACCATGCCGATACGCCAGGTTTAGCAACTTCAAATTACCCTCTTCCAACCGCTGCCGCCTTAACGTTGGCAGGCACCACCTGAACCACCAGAATTGCCGCAAACATAATCGCACAACCAAGATACCCAGCCAATTCCAATCTATCACTTAAAAACCACGCCGCAAACAATGCCGCAAAAACACTTTCCGATGAAAGTAAAATAGCGGCCTCAGCTTCACCGGTATAACGCTGGCCAATGGCTTGTAAAGTAAAAGCAAAAGCGCCGGCAATTAATGCTGCATAGAGAATCTCCGGCAAGGCAGCCCTTAAAGATTCGAGTGCCAGAGGTGGTTCCAAATCGATCCCTAACAAGGCACTACACACCCAATGCCCGATAAGACCCAGCAGGCCGCAACAGGCAAATTGCACGGTGGCCACCAAAACGGGGCGGCGGGTTCGTTGAGCAATTTTTCCCATCATAATAACCTGCACCGCCCAAAATACCGCGCCAGCGGTCACCAGGCTATCCCCGATGTTTAAACCGCCGAGATGACCACCCCCCAGTAAAAAAATCCCTAACAAACAGGCCAGGGCAACAGGCCAGATAATCCAGTGCTGTTTTTCTCTTAAAACTATCCACAAAATAAATGGCACAAACACCACATAAAGCCCGGTTAAAAAACCGGCGTTGGTTACCGTGGTTGTTAGCAGGCCAATCTGCTGAAGAATCATCCCCAGAAAAAACACCAAACCCAGTAGCAACATGGTGTTTAGATCTTTAACTGTTAAGGTTTTGGTTTCTTCGGCGTGAATTTTTGATCGTTCGTAATAGACAAAGGGCAATACGGCCAAAGCCGCCAGACAAAAACGTACCCCAACGAACAGAAAGGGACCTATATCCTGCATAGCGGTTTGCTGCGCGACAAAGCCCATGCCCCAAGTTATGCCGGCTACCAATAAAAGAAGATTTGCTGAGTAACGGTACATCTGTTTATACGACCTCTATGATCCTTTCCATATAGCTTTAGTTGCAAAATGGGATTGTGGCCTGCCTCTGATTTTCAAAATCAGGCCCTCAGTGTAAAAGCGCCGCCGGTGACAGGCAATGCTCGCTTCGATAATGAGTTTATTTATGTGGAGGTGAGCTCTGGGCTCATGGGGATAATACTATTGCCAAAAATTAATAAACCCATTTAATATCAATTAGTTATAACGCAAAAAATACAAAAGCCGGGAGAAAATGCACCGCTTACAACACTATCATCGACATAAAAGTGACAAAATACTACACTTTTATTGAGATAAAAGTGATTAAAGCTTACACTTTTACCGACACATGTAATATAGGTGACCCCATGGAGCGCTTGGCAGAGCAGGACCTTGTAGACTGGATACAGCAAAAAACCCGAAAACCTTTGCTACTCGACGGTGCCCGGCAAACAGGAAAGTCATATCTAATAGGAAAGCTGTTTGGCGAAAAATATTTCAAGCACACCCACATTCTGGACTTTCGAACCAACAAAGCGGCCCATGCCTTATTTGAGAACAGCCTGGAGCCGGAAGACATCATTAGCAATATCGAAGTGTTTTTAGGTATTGATATTGACCCTGCTAGCGATCTGATATTTTTTGATGAAATAGGCGAATGCCAGGATGCTGTTGATAGCCTGAAATATTTTGCCGAAAAAAGGCCCGACTTATTTCTTTGTGCGTCCGGGTCAAATATCGGCTTATTGAATTCCTTCCCCGTAGGAAAAGTGCAATCACTGGCATTGCAGCCCTTATCTTTTGAAGAGTTTCTAATGGCGTCGGGAGAACATAAGTTATTAGACAGTTACCGATCAATGTCCAGGCTAAAGATAGTCCACGATAAACTGTGGCATTACCTGCTTGATTACTATTTTGTGGGCGGCATGCCTGAGGCGGTTACGGTATGGTACGAACATAGCTCTTCCGGCATCAATGAACGAGCAGCCAAAACCAGCAAGGTGCATCAAGATTTGATTATGGGCTATGAAAGAGATTTTGGTAAATACAGTGGCACCATTAGCGCCATTGAAATAAGCGCTGTTTTCAAAAATATTCCTCTGCAACTGTCTAAAAATACAAATGACTCCGTTAAGCGATACTTATTCAAAGATGTTATTGCAAAGAAAAATCGATACCAGCAATTAAAAGGGGCTATTGACTGGCTAGAAAAAACCAAATTAGTTTCTAAGTGCTTCCCCATTGGCTCAGAACCGGTATCACCACTTAAAATATTGACCAAAGAAAATATTTTTAAACTGTTTTTCTTTGATGTTGGTCTATTAGGGCATATTTTAGAAATAACCTATAAAGAGCAAAGGGCGCAATCCATGATTGTAAAAGGTTATATCGCAGAAAACTTTGTACAGAATGAGCTTTATGCCGCCGGTATCAACCCAACCTATTCCTGGAACGAAGGTAATTCTGAAATAGAATTTTTATATAAAACGGCTAGTGGTGACATTCTGCCCGTAGAGGTAAAGAGTGGAAAACGAACACGGGCAAAAAGCTTTGTGGCCTATAAAAACAGATATCAGCCCAAGCGGACAATGAAGCTGATTGGTTCAGTTGGGGGCAACGATACTAAAAGTTTGGTATGGCCTATTTATTATGCAAAGTCTATAAATAAGCTCTGACATCTCCGCAATTTACCAAAACTGACAGCATCCCTGGCGGTGATAGTGAGAGACGCCGGGCGCATATCATCGGCCCAACTTTTCGGTAACTAAGACATAGTGCAAACCTAAACTTGAAGCTACTGAACCTTGCCATTGATTGATCGGCAAGCCATTTAGCCCGGCGGTAAATTGTTTGCCAAAGCGTCTTTCCTAAACAAACAACTCTCGAAGCCTCTCTCCAGGCTCCTCTGCCCGCATAAATTCCTCACCCACTAAAAACGCATTGACATTATGCTTACGCATAGCCGCCACATCTGCTGGGGTATGAATACTACTCTCGGTCACCACAATTCTGTCGTCAGGAATATGCGGTAATAAATCAAAGGTGGTATTCAGGGAGGTTTCAAAAGTATGCAGGTCACGATTATTGATACCGACCAGGGTATTACCTAGCGATAAACTGCGATCAAGCTCTTCCCGGTTATGCACTTCGATTAAGACATCAAGGTTAAGCTCTTTGGCGGCGGCATCCAGTTCAGCCATTTGTTGATCGTCCAAACAGGCAACAATCAATAAAATACAATCAGCGCCAATCGCGCGCGCTTCAACCACTTGATAGGGATCAACGATAAAATCTTTACGTATAACAGGAAGCGAGCAGGCATTTCTGGCTTGTTGTAAAAAAGCTTCGCTACCCTGGAAAAAATCTTTATCGGTCAATACGGACAAACAAGCCGCCCCACCTTGCTCATAGCTGGCTGCAATAGCGGCGGGATCAAAAGACTCACGAATAACACCTTTACTTGGCGACGCTTTTTTTGCTTCCGCTATAACAGCGGATTGGCCGGCAGATAATTTATTCGCCATAGACTGAACAAAACCACGGCAAGGGCTTTGCGCTAAACTCTGCTGTTGTAAATCACTAATGGAAGTCGCTACTAAACGCTCGGCCACTTCCTCATGCTTGCGTTCAACAATTTTCTTAAGGATGGTTGGGGTACTCATAGCAAGCCTTAGGCCTCTTTCATCATTTGCGTGACTTGCGCCAACTCTTTTAATTTTTCTCCGGCGGTACCGCTGGCCAGAACATCCTGTGCAATCTTAACGCCCTCTTCCAGACTGGAAGCTATATTAGCTGCATAAATAGCTGCACCGGCATTTAAAGCAACAATATCACTGGCACCACCGTCAGTACCGGACAGCAAAGACTGTATTACCGATAAGCTTTCCGCCGCATCCGCAACTTTTAAATCGGTCAGTGAGCTGCGCTGCATACCAAACTGCTCTGGTGAGATGGTGTACTCAGTTATTTCGCCATCTTTTAATTCAGCAACAAAGGTTTTATCAGCAATACTGATTTCATCCAGGCCATCGGCGGAATGCACTACTAAAATATGCTCGCTACCTAAATCTTTTAACACTTCTGCAATGGGGCGGACCCACTGTTTGCTAAATACACCTAATAATTGATTGGGCACACGCGCGGGATTGGTGATTGGCCCCAGTAAATTAAAGACAGTGCGAGTGGCCAATTCTTTACGTGGGCCAATCGCATGTTTCATCGCACTATGATGATTAAGCGCAAACATAAAACCGACGCCAACCGCATCCACACAACGCGCCACCTCTTCTGCGGATAAATCCAAACGCACACCGGCAGCCTCTAATAAATCAGCTGCACCGCTTTTTGAACTAACGGAACGGTTGCCGTGCTTGGCCACTTTACCGCCAGCGGCGGCAACAACAAAAGTACTAGCCGTTGAAATATTAAAGGTACTAATACCATCACCACCGGTACCTACAATATCAACCAGGTGATCACCACTAACGGAAACCCCCGTGGCTAACTCACGCATCACGGTAGCCGCACCGGTAATCTCTTCTACGGTTTCGCCCTTAATACGCAGAGCTACTAAAAAACCGGCAATTTGTGCATCGGTGCATTCACCCGTCATAATCTGACGCATCACGGCGATCATATCTTCAGTGTTCAGGGACTGGCCTTCTATAACACTGGCAATAGCTTTTTGTATATTCATGTTAAAGACTCTAATTAAATTCCGCAGCGCAAAAAATTTCTCAGCAAATCATGCCCGTGTTCGGTAAGGATGGACTCCGGGTGAAACTGCACCCCCTCCACACCCAGTGTTTTATGTCTTACACCCATTATTTCATCCACCTCACCGCTTTCGGTTTGCGTCCATGCCGTCATTTCCAGACAGTCCGGCAAGGTTTCTTTCTCTATCACTAGCGAGTGATAGCGCGTTGCCTCAAAGGGGTTGCGCAAGCCCGCAAACACCCCTTGATTATTGTGGTAGATCGGTGAGGTTTTACCATGCATCACCTGGCGAGCGCGAACGACGTTACCACCAAATACCTGGCCGATGCTTTGATGCCCGAGACAAACACCCAATACGGGCACCACACCGGCAAATCGCTCGATCAATGCCATCGACACACCAGCTTCGTTAGGTGTACAGGGGCCCGGTGAGATCACGATTCGTTCAGGGTTTAAGCTTAAAACCTGCTCCACACTGATTTCATCATTGCGCACCACCGTAACATCTGCGTCCAGCTCATAGAGGTATTGCACCACGTTGTAGGTAAAAGAATCATAATTGTCGATCATCAACAGCATGGTCTGGCGTGCTTTTTGTCTAGTGAGCGGCGATTGTACGCAAGCCCTATGGGGAATACACCCCCTCCAATGGATCATCTAAAGCCATCATTTTTAAAACAGCGGTTGACCTCTGCAAATTTTGTGTTAGTGTACTAGTACATGAATACAGAAAGCAAGTCCTATAAGCGGGAATTAATCGACCATTTACTGGCCGCCGACAATGCTGGCAGCCTGGAACAACGGCTGGGTGATTTACTCACACCCTCAGAATTTTCGGAGATCAGCAAGCGTCTGCAGATTTTTAAATTGCTTGAAGCCGGTGTGCCGCAAAGACAGATTGCCGAGCAACTGGGCGTCGGTATTGCCACTGTAACCCGGGGCTCAAGGGCCCTGAAAGAACATTCGTCCTAATTTAGAAGCCACTAATTATTATGAACAAACAACCCGCAACCATTGAACTACCAAGAAAACCCCATTACATCACCATTAGCGATGATGTGGATTTCTTTGGCCTGTTCAAAAAAATTGAACGGCGCAATAAACACTGCTTCTACCTGGAGTCACTGGGTGAAGACAGCCATATGTCTCGCCACTCAATTATTGGCTTTGATCCGGAACAATTACTCTATGCCAATGGCAACACCCTGACCATCGAACAACGCGACGGGAGTGCCGAGCACTTTACCAGCGACAACCCCTATCAGTTGCTACGGGATATTGTGCCGCAAAATATTATTTCACGAAAATATGCCGGCGGCCTGACGGGCTATCTCGGCTATGATGCGATGAATTATTTTGAACCCTCTTTGCAAATGCAGGACAGCGAACTGTTTGACGCCTTTCGTTTTGGCTTATACAAAGATGGCTTGATTCTGGACAAAATGACCGGCGAGTTAATTTATTTTTACTATACCGACAGCCGTCTTGAACTGATCAATGAACTTTTAGCAGAACCCGATGTAATTAACGGCGAGCTGAAGATTTATTCCATGGGTGAAACCATGAGTCGCGAAGATCATCGAGCAGCGGTTTTAAAAGTAAAACAGGATATTATTGACGGGAAAATTTTCCAAACGGAGGTGGGCTTTAAAAAGCGCTTCCGCCTGGAAGGCGACACTATTAATATTTATGAGCAGTTGCGAGAAGTTAACCCATCCCCACAAATGTACTATGTGAAATTCGATCAGCAAAAATTAATAGGCGCCAGCCCCGAATTACTTTTCCGCCTACGACAGGGAGAAATGGAAACCTTCCCCCTCGCCGGCACAGCAAAACGTGGCGACACAGAAAAAGAAGATACCGCCTTAGCCAGAACCCTTTTGAACGACCCCAAAGAAATTGCCGAACACAATATGATTGTTGATTTGCACCGCAATGATATCGGCCGCGTTGCACAATTCGGCACAGTAAAAGTACGCAACTTGATGGACATTAAGCGCTTTAGTCACGTGCAACATATTTCCAGCGAAATTGTTGGCATTATTGCTGAAGATGAAGATATGTTTTCCGCATTAGCCAGTAATTTCCCGGCGGGGACCTTAACCGGCGCACCCAAAATTGAAGCCATGAAAATTATTAACGATTTGGAAAGCGATGGCCGCGGTCCCTATGGTGGCGCTGTAGGTCATTTTTCTTTTAATGGTGATTGTACCTTTGCCATCCCCATCCGTACGGTTTTTGCCAGCGGAGAAGACGCATATGTACAAACCTGTGGCGGCAATGTCTATGACTCCAACCCGGAAGATGAGTACGAAGAAATCGTTCGCAAGTTCGCTGGCACCAAAAAAGTGTTAGACAAATTTATTGTTGATGATTCAACCACAGCCGCCTGACAGGAATAACCATGAACATTTATATTATCGACAACTATGATTCCTTCACCTATAACCTATATCAGTTTATTGGCGAAATACTGACGGCAAAACAAAGCCACGGTGAGATTGATCGTTTTACTATTACCGTAAAACGCAATGACGAAGTAACGCTGGATGATGTCCGCCAGGCAAATCCCGACCGCATTATTATTTCTCCAGGGCCCGGCTCTCCGGATGACAGCGATTATTTTGGAGTTTGTGCCGAGGTTATTCGCGAATTAGGCAGCACCATTCCACTGCTAGGTGTTTGTCTTGGCATGCAAGGTATTACTCATGTGTTTGGCGGCAAGGTAGTGAAAGCCGCCCTTCCCATGCATGGCAAAATCAGCCCGATCACACACAATGCCAAAGGTATGTTTAATAATATACCGGATCAGCTAGAGGTGATGCGTTATCACTCACTGATGGCCGAGCCTGCCAGTTTTCCAGACTGCCTGGCACTAACAGCGGTTGTTGGGGATTTTTCTGCGGAGGACTTTTTTAACCAGGAAAAAATACGTCGAGGTGGCGAGTTTGAAATTATGGGCATCCAGCATCGTGAATATCCGATTTACGGCATCCAGTTTCACCCGGAATCCTTTGCCACCGAAGGCGGCAAAGAATTGATTAGTAATTTTTTATTTTTAGCGGGCCAATAACCCCTGCTATCAGGCGTTAGCCAATGCCAGCTGCTCGCGCATGGCATCAATCGCTGCTTTGTAATCGGGTTTATTATAAATAGCCGAACCGGCAACAAAAGTATCCGCACCCGCTTCAGCGATTTCTCGAATATTGTCTGCGGTGACTCCGCCATCAATTTCCAAGCGAATATCATGGCCGCTGGCATCAATCAACTCACGCACTTCACGCAGTTTATCCAGCGTTGCCGGGATAAATTTCTGACCACCAAAACCGGGATTAACCGACATTAATAAAATCATGTCGACTTTATCCATCACATATTTTAATGACTCCACACCCATGGCAGGGTTTAATACCAAGCCGGATTTGCAGCCCGCATCACGAATCATCGCCAGTGAGCGATCAACATGAGTTGAAGCATCAGGGTGGAAAGTAATGTAGGACGCCCCCGCCTTGGCAAAGTCACCGATCAAACCGTCCACCGGGCTTACCATCAAGTGCACATCAATGGGAGCGGTCACGCCATAGTCACGCAGTGCTTTGCAAACCATCGGACCAATAGTCAGGTTGGGCACATAGTGATTATCCATCACATCAAAGTGTACGATATCGGCACCCGCATTCAGTACCGCGTCAACTTCTTCACCCAGGCGGGCAAAGTCTGCGGATAAGATAGAGGGGGCTATTAAAAAATCACTCATGGGCTGGTTTCTCAGGTTACATTCTTGGAATAAATGACAAAAAAGTTATCGCTTGGTAATCGACGCCGCTATTCTACTGAAAAGCCAAGCGTAAATCACACTTTAGCCGTTGGCGAGGATTTGCTGTTCCAGGGCTTCCAATCTTTCCGGAGTGCCCACATCCGTCCATCGGCCTTGATGATGCTGGGCACTAACCCTCTGTTCTTTCATCGCTTCGATTAAAGGTTGGCGCAGCGGAAATGGCCCATGGGGGCAAAAGGCAAACAGCCTGGGGTGTAACAGGCTAATACCAGAATAGGTTAAGGCAACACCATCGGCGCTATCGCGGTCCGGTAGCAGGCGGCCATCTTTCTTTAATGAAAAATCACCCTGGGGATTATGCTCCGGATTGGTCACCATCACCAGATGCGCCAACTCAAGTGGCTGGTTGAGCAACTGGCCATAGTTATAATCTGACCAGACATCACCATTGGTTAAGATAAACGGCTTATCTCCCAGTAAAGGCAATGCCTTAGCAATGCCTGCGCCGGTGTTTAAGGGTTCTTTTTCCGGGGAGTAACTGATGCTTGCACCAAAGTCCGAGCCATCGCCCAGGGTAGCCTCAATCTGATCACCCAAATAGGCGTGATTGATCACAATCTCGGTTACCCCTACCGCTACCAGTGCCTCTATATGGTAAACAATCAACGGCTTGCCAGCGCAAAGTAACAAAGGCTTGGGGGTATTATCCGTTAAGGGCCGCATACGCTTGCCAAGCCCAGCGGCCAATATCATCGCTTTCATGAGATTTGTACTCGCTTATCCAGTGCTACTAACAGTTGCGTTAAGGCAGGCAGCTCCGGCCGACGCTGGGCAACGGTATTTAAATAATCAAAGAAGCGCGGCGCATCGGCTAAATAGCGGGGCTTACCATCCCGGTGACAAATACGGGCAAAGATACCAATCACTTTCAGGTGGCGCTGGGTCACCATCACATCGCAATCACGCTGGAAATCCTCAAACTGTGCCGGTACCGGCAAACCCGCCTGCTGTGCCATGGACCAATAGCGCTGCAACCACTGGGTGACTTGCTGTTCTGGCCAGCTGATAAAAGCATCTTTAAACAGGCAGCTGATGTCATAGCTAACAGGGCCATACACCGCATCCTGAAAATCCAGCACGCCAACGCCCTGACCCTGATTTACCATCAAGTTGCGGGGCATATAGTCACGGTGAACATAGACATTTTGCTGGGGTAAAATCTGGCTGACTAACTGATCAAACAAGTCTTCAAGTAACTGGCTTAACTCTTCGTCCAGCTCCAGGCCCAAATGGCGCTGTAAATACCACTCCGGGAACAGTGTCAGTTCACGTCTTAACAGCGCCTCGTCATAAGGCGGTAACTGGCCTGGCTGGCTACTTAACTGAAATTTAATCAAGGCCTCGGTGGCATCGGCAAAATAACTATCGGCCTGGTCGAGGGTAAAATCCGGATCATTCATCACATCCAGATAGGTCTGTAGGCCCAAATCACTCAGTAGTAAAAAACCCTGCTCAAGATCTTGCGCCAGTATCTCTGGCACATGCACCCCAGCCTGGGCCAGCATGGCTGCCACTTTAATAAATGGGCGACAATCTTCTTTATCGGCAGGGGCATCCATCGCAATCAGCGAACGTCCTTCGTGCTGGTAGCGAAAGTAGCGCCTGAAACCCGCGTCACTACCGGCAGCCTGGCCCGACAGGCGAACGCCCAGCTGTTCCGCCAGCCACTGTTCCAATTGCTCCTGTCGCCGATCCACTAATGGCTGTGCAGTATCCGAAGGCAAACTATTTCTCTCTATCGATCATTATCATGCGAGGATACTATCATAAAGAGGCCAGAGTAAGGTTTAAAGGCGCTGGCACGGGCATTCCTGCTCATAATGCTTTATGATCCACGTTCTAAAAAACAGGAATAAGCCCCTCTGTAATTTGTAAGATACTGTACTAAGAAGAAGAGAATAACCCACGCGTTATGGCCGCCAATCACTATTCATTACCTACCATTGCCAAGCACCTATTAGTGGCTGCTATTGCTGCTTCCCCGATGCCCGTTGTTGCCAGCGCTGAATTGACGCCAGACCAGCAATGGATCTGTAAAGCGGATGCCAATAACCAGTGGCAGTGTGAAGGCCAAAGTAAGGTGAGCCATAGCACCACCCTATCCCTACCTAATGCAAAAGTAGTGGCCAGCCAGAATAGTCTTGATAGCACATGGGATTGGGTGCCGAAATCCCAACTGGCAGATCCCTCTGTGTGTAAAACCGGCTGTGATGGTGCCTACGTTGCACCGTTAGCGGACTGGGAAGACGCCGACAAGGACCCGGAAGGTGCTCCGTTACGGGCCAATGCCGACCATTCCCATATGCAAGGAAACTCTGTTGCCCTGTCCGGGGAGGTTGTACTAACCCAGGGTAACCGCAGTTTTAAAACCGATCGGGCGCTACTTGATCGTGACAATAACCAGCTCACCTTTGAGGGCAATGTTGAGATCAGGGAGCCCGGGTTACTGATTCGTGCCGACAAAGCCAACATCAATACAGAAAGCAATCTCGGCAATTTCGAACAAGCCCTGTTTTTACAACACAACCATGGCTCCAAGGGAAATGGCTTCAGGGGACAGGCTGCCACTATTGATCGAGCCAGCCAAACCACCCTCGATCTTGAGCAAGGCAAAATTACCCAATGCACGCCGGATGACGAGCTGTGGATGATTGATGCCAACAGCATTCATCTCGACAGCGAAGAAGGCTGGGGCTCCGCCAAACACGCCAAAGTCAGAATCAAAGATATACCGGTCTTTTACACCCCCTATATGACCTTCCCCATCGATGACCGCCGCAAAACCGGGCTGCTGTTCCCCGCCCTGGGAACAGGTAATAAAAACGGCTTTGAATTTAGCGCCCCACTCTATTTGAATATTGCCCCTGATTTTGATGCCACCATCGCACCCCGCTTTATTGAAAAACGCGGCACCATGTACGAAGCAGAAGTACGACAACTCAGTAGCTTTGGCACATGGGTAGTCTCTGGCGCCCAGCTAAACGATGATCAATACCAGGAAGTAGACGATACCGATGCCCCCATAGAAGAACTGTTAGGCAGGGAGAATGATATACCACCCAGGGAAAATCGCTGGGTTGGCCGGGTTACCCATAGTGGCAAAATCGGCCCGATTATCACCCAGGTTGATTACAATAAAGTCAGCGATGAGAACTTCTTTAGCGACCTGTCTCCGGATAGCCTTGAATTGCAGCGTAGCGATCATTTAAAGCAAACCGCCTCATTGGGCTACCGCAACAATAACTGGCAGGCTGAGTTAATCGCTGAACAATTCCAGACCATTGATGACCTGCTGTCCAGCCAGTATCAATTTATGCCCCGCCTGACCCTTGAAAGAAATAGCACCGGCGCCAACTTCTCACCGGAATGGTTATTTGAAGCGCAGTACACCGACTTTAAACACGATGAGTCCATTGATGACGGCGGTAGATTTGAAACCGGGCAGCGCAGCTTTGCTGAAGCGGGCATCAGCTATCCCATGCGCTGGGCTCCGGGCTTTATTATTCCAACGGCCAAAGTTCGCAGTGTAAACTATAAGCTGGACGCCTTTAAAAACGACAGTGATGACACGCCGTCAGCCACCGTTCCGCTGGTCACCCTGGATATGGGGCTGGTTTTTGAGCGTCAGGCACGCTTTGGTAACAGCAACTACCTGCAAACACTGGAACCCCGCCTTTACTACTTCTATAGCGATTATGAAGAACAGGGAAGTAACCCCAAATTTGATACTAAAGCCTTGAAATTCAGCTATAGCCAACTATTTCGCGACACCCGCTTTACCGGCCACGACAGGCTGGACGATGCCAATCAAGCCTCCATAGGCGTCACCAGCCGCTTTATCAACGATACCGAAGGCCGGGAAGTCCTTAGCCTGAGCCTCGGGCAGATCTTTTACTTTAAAGACCGCCGGGTACAACTATCAACCGCAACACCGGACGAAGTGGTCAGCCACTCAGAAATCGCTGGCGAAATCCAGTATCAACCCACTGAGAAACTCCGTTTGACCAATACCCTACTCTGGGACTCAAGGCAGGACTACCTGCAAGAAGGCGGTCTGGGAGTGCACTATCAAGCGACCAGCAAGAGCCTGTACAATCTGGGATATCGCTTTAACCGCGAAGCCGCCAGCAACCTTGGCTTTGGTAAGCGGGATGTTTCCCAGGCCGACGCTTCGGTCGTGCTGCCCATCGATGACCGCTGGAGTACCTTTGCCCGCTACCGGTATGATGTAGAGGAAAACCGTGCCATAGATGATATGTTTGGCCTGCAATATGAAGACTGCTGCTGGATGGTGCGCCTGCTTTACCAGCGCAGCCTGAAAGACGAATATGTAGACAATGAACTCACCAGTAACATCGCAGTCGAACGCGATTATGCCTTTATTCTTGAATTTGAACTCAAAGGCTTAGGCAGTCTGGGCAATAAAGCCCGCAGCCTGCTGGAAGAAAATATTTTGGGGTATGAAGATCTTGATTAAGCACAAACACCGCAGCAACATAATAAATACCGTGACTTGCATGGCAGGCTCATTGTTGATCCTTATGGGCAGCCTGTCCGCACCCTTGGCCAACGCCAACAATCAACCGCAGCTACTCGACCAGGTTATCGCTATTGTGGATGACGATGTGGTGATGGCCAGCGAACTGCGCGATCGTATCCAGCAGGTCAAACTCAATATCGAAAAAAGCGGCAAAACGGCACCGCCGATGGATGAAATCCAGCGGCAGATTCTGGACCAGCTCATTCTTGAAAATATCCAATTGCAAATGGCCTACCGAGCCGGCGTACGTATCAGCGATGCTCAATTAAATGACTCCATGCTACGCATTGCCCAGCAGAACCGCATGGACCTGATCCAGTTTAAAGAAGCACTGGAAAGAGATGGCGTATCCTACAACGAAACCCGCGAGCAAATTCGCAAAGAAATGCTGTTGCAGCGCGTGCAACAGGGTAACGTCAACCAGCGAGTACAAATCACTGACCAGGAAATTGCCAATTTCCTATCCTCCAAAGAAGGTCAGGCGATGACAGCGCCGGAGTACCGAATGCTTCACACCCTGATCGCCATACCCAGCGGTGCCGATAAAGCCACCATTGCCTCAGCCAAAAAAATGGCCGATACACTCTATCAGCGGATAGAAAATGGGGAAGACTATGCAAAAGTCATATCCAACTACAGCCAACTAAAGATTAATGACCTGGGCTGGCGCAAGGCTGCAGATTTACCCAGTTTAATTTCTGGCCTGGCCACCACAACCGGCGAAGGCGATACCGCCAGCCCCGTACAAAGCGCCAGCGGTTTCCACCTGGTAAAACTGTTAGACAAGCGCGGTGATGGTAAAATGATTCCACAAACCAAAGCTCGTCATATTTTATTAAAACCTTCTGCTATTCGTAATGAAGCAGCCACTGAAGCTGAGATTAAAGCGCTGCGCCAACGTACTATCGATGGCGAAAGCTTTGAAGAACTGGCCCGTGAATTTTCCGAAGATATCGGCTCTGCCCTTGAAGGTGGCGATCTGGGCTGGACCAGCCCCGGCCAATTAGTCGGTGCCTTCCAGGACGCCATGGACAGTACCAAACCCAACGACATCAGCCCGGCCTTTAAAAGCCAGTACGGCTGGCATATCTTGCAAGTCATAGAACGCCGCGACAAAGATGTCACCGATGATATTCGCCGCAATATTGCCCGCAACCATATACACCAACGTAAATACGATGATGAACTGCAAACCTGGTTGCAAAAAATTCGCGACGAAGCCTATGTAGATTTTAAATAAGTCAGCTCACCCTTTACCGGAAGTTATGCCTCTAACATGATGACACCATTGTTATGACCCTACTGCGAATAGCATTAACTCCCGGCGAACCTGCCGGCATTGGCCCTGACCTTATTATCCAGCTAGCCCAAACTGAACACTCTGCCGAGTTGGTCGCTATTGCCGACCCTCAATTATTGCAACAACGGGCTGAACAGCTGGGGCTACCTTTAACTATTCGTCTACTTGATGTAGCCAAAGCCCCACAAATTAATGCCGCTTCAGAGATCTGTGTGTTACCGGTTGAGCTCGCTCAATCCTGTGTTGCCGGTGAACTTAATATCAGTAATGCAGCCTATGTTTTAGCAACGCTGGATGCCGCTATTCAAGGCTGTATGGACAACACCTTTTCCGCCATGGTCACAGCACCCGTCAACAAAGCCGTCATTAATGATGCCGGTATAAACTTTAGTGGCCATACCGAATATCTCGCGGATAAAACCCATACTGAGCAAGTCGTCATGATGTTAGCTACTGAAGGCTTACGCGTTGCATTAGTCACCACCCACCTGCCATTACTCGATGTGCCAAAAGCCATCACCTCTGCCCAGGTGGAAAGGATTACCCGAATTCTGCATCGTGACCTGCAACAGCATTTTGGTTTAGCACAACCCAAAATCACAGTATTGGGCTTAAATCCCCATGCCGGTGAAGGTGGCCATATGGGACGTGAAGAAATTGATGAAATTATTCCCTGTATGGAAAAGTTAGTTAACGAAGGTATGCAACTGACAGGGCCCTTACCTGCTGATACCGCCTTTACTGAAAAGCACCTCACGCAATGCGATGCCGTTTTAGCGATGTATCACGACCAGGGCTTACCGGTTTTAAAATATAAAGGCTTCGGCAATGCGGTCAATATCACGCTGGGCTTACCGATTATTCGCACCTCGGTTGATCACGGCACAGCGCTGGATTTAGCCGGTAGCGGCAAGGCCGATATGGGCAGCTTACAAACAGCGTTGAATTATGCAATCAGTATGGCTCAACATCGTTCGCCAACATTGAAAGAGCACTAACTAATGGCGAACCCGGATAACAAACACCGCGCCCGTAAACGCTTCGGCCAAAACTTTTTGCAAGATGCCGGCGTTATTCATCATATTGCCCGCTCGATTAACGCCAGCAGCAATGACCACATCGTAGAAATCGGCCCCGGCCAGGGAGCACTCACCGCAGATATTCTGGCCAGCGGATGCCAACTGGATGCCATCGAACTGGACCGTGACCTTATTCCTATTTTGCAGCAACGCTTTGCTAATGAAAGCCGTTTCAGTTTGCAACAAGGGGATGCACTGGCATTTGATTTTTCCTCTTTGCAACAAGGCGACGAAAAATTACGGGTAGTGGGCAACCTGCCCTACAATATTTCAACACCGTTGATTTTCCATTTACTGGATCAACAAGCCTTGATTCACGATATGCATTTTATGCTGCAACTGGAGGTGGTTAACCGCCTCGCCGCTGTACCGGGTAATAAGAATTACGGACGCTTAAGCGTGATGGCGCAATACTACTGCGATGTACATTCCCTGTTTGAAGTCCCACCGGAAGCCTTTGACCCAAGACCCAAGGTGCAATCCGCCATTGTACGGTTAGCGCCCCATCAGCAATTGCCACACCCCGCCAATAATGTGAAAACACTCGAGCATGTGTTGCGCACAGCATTTAACCAGCGCCGCAAAACACTGCGCAACTCATTAAAAACCGAGATAAGTGAACAGCGCTTAACCGCCCTGGACATTAACCCCGCAGCCAGACCAGAAACCTTATCGTTGCAGCAATTTGTCGCCATTAGCAACGCCATCAGTGAAGACACCTAATATGCTTACCGACAATCCCATCAGTGTTCATGTCGATACACAATATATTCCCCAGCAGTCCAGCCCGAAAGAACAACGCTTCGCCTTTGCCTATACCATCACCATTAGCAATCACGGCATTGAACCGGTAAAACTAATTAGCCGTCACTGGATTATTACCGATGGCAACGCCAAAGTTGAAGAAGTACGGGGCGACGGTGTAGTGGGTGACCAACCGATCATCAAGCCCGGCCAAAGCTATCGCTATACCAGTGGTGCTTTATTAGAAACTGCCGTGGGCACCATGAAAGGCAGCTATCAAATGGAAAGCGCATCGGGTAGCAGCTTTGATGCACCTATCCCACAGTTTTCCCTTATCCACTCGGGGTCTTTACATTAATGACACGTTACGCTGTTGGCGATGTACAAGGCTGCCTGGAGCCTCTGCAATGTTTGCTGGAGGAAGTAAACTTTGACGCTGGCAAGGATGAACTCTGGTTGGCAGGTGACCTTATCAACCGCGGCCCAGCCTCCCTGCAAACCTTACGTTTTGTAAAATCCTTAGGCGAATGCACACGGATCGTATTGGGCAACCACGACCTGCACTTTTTGGCGATAGCTTTCGGCACCAGGAAAACGGGAAAATCCGATACCTTTGACGAAATCCTTAACGCCGATGACTGTGCAGAACTGGTGCAATGGCTTCAACAGCAGCATTTATTCTACAGCGACCCCAGTGGTGACTACCATATGGTTCATGCGGGTATCCCACCCCTTTGGACCGTAACACAGGCCAGGCAATACGCCGCCGAAGTTGAGCAAGTGCTGCACAGTGACCAGGCTAAGCCATTCTTCGAGCATATGTATGGCAATGAACCCGCCGTATGGAGTGATGGGCTGGAAGGCTGGACACGATTGCGAGTCATTACCAACTACTTAACACGAATGCGTTTCTGTAACCCTGAAGGCGTGCTGGATTTTGAAAATAAACTAGCGACTATCGATAAACCGAACTTTAATCCCTGGTTTTCTTACTCCCGTGACCAAAGCACCAACATTATCTTTGGACACTGGGCAGCACTGGAAGGAAAAGCCAACAGCGAGGGGGTTTTTGCTTTGGACACCGGTTGCGTTTGGGGGCATGCCCTAACCCTGATGAATCTGGAAACACAACACTTACACCATTGTAACTGCGCCAACTGAATCTGCTGGGTGGTTTCGGACACGATCTTTAATCTACAAATACGTCATTCCCGCGCAGGCGGGAATCCAGACTGCATGCTTATGCTGTTATTTCCGCTTTAGCGGAAATCTACAGCACTGGATTCCCGCCTGCGCGGGAATGACAACCTTTTGGAAATCTATGAGGCAGCGGTGGATTGCAATCTACCCTACGCAGACTATTGCTTAAATTTTTTATTTATATAAAACACATTTCTTAAACGAATTAACCATTAAAACCATATAAGTCTGGCATCGACTATGCCTTGCATTTGCTGCAAATATTCCTCTTGCCCCGTTATAAATAAATCATCTATCCAGATTTTTGTTTATTAAACAATTCCTTAAGTTTGTACGAGCAAAAATCAAAC
>JAAELM010000037.1 GCA_024226635.1 Oceanicoccus sp.
ACTGGGGTCTTCAACCCATTGTATTGCGTGCTCTTTGGCGTACTGCTCAATCGCACTGCGGGGAAGCTCAAGTAAAGGCCGCGCCAACAACCCCTGCCCCAGCGGGCGGCTGAAAGGCATAGCGGCAAGCCCGCGGGAACCACTGCCTCGCAACAGGCGCAGCATCAGGGTTTCAACCTGGTCATCCCGATGATGTCCCATCAGCAAAACATCACCAGGCTCAAGTAGTGCTTCAAACGCCTGATAGCGCGCTTTACGGGCCTGCTCTTCGAGGCTGCCTGTTGTATCCACAGCCACGGTGATTGTATGCAAGGGGATATTTAACTGATCAGCCTGTTGCTGGCAGTGTTGTTGCCACTGCCCTGCCTCATCCTGTAACTGATGATTAATATGGACGGCTTCAATGGGAGGATGATTGGGATATTGCAGCAGGCTGTGCAACAGCACGTGGGAGTCAACACCGCCGCTATAGGCTACCAGCCAGCGAGGGGCATCCAGAAAAGGGGTAAGCTGTTTAACAAGCTCAATGGATGAAAAAGACATACTCTTCTTCGTAGGGTGGATTGTAATCCACCGCTGTTGAAGGTGGATTACAATCCACCCTACCTTTTACTCATTGCCGTAGGACATTAAGCGCTGGTAGCGTTTATCTAATAGCTGATCTTCAGGCAATACTTTGAGTTCGGCTAGCTGCTCAACCAAATGTTCTTTAATGCGGTTGGCCATCACATCGATATCCCGATGGGCACCACCTAAAGGCTCTTTAATGGTCGAATCAACAATACCAAGACCTTCCAGTACCGTTGAGGTCAGGCCCATAGCTTCTGCTGCATCAGGTGCCTTTTCTGAAGTCTTCCAAATAATATTGGCGCAGCCTTCAGGGGAAATAACAAAGTAGGTGGCGTATTGCAGCATGGCCAAATGGTCGCCAACACCGATACCTAAAGCACCGCCAGAGCTATCTTCACCAATCACCACACAGATAATTGGGGTTTTAAGCCGGGACATAACCGCCAGGTTCTGGGCGATGGCTTCGGAGATACCACGCTCTTCTGAATCAATACCCGGATAGGCCCCCGGTGTATCGATCAGGGTAACGATGGGTAATTTAAAACGCTCAGCCATTTCCATTAAACGCAGGGCTTTGCGGTAGCCTTCAGGCTTGGGCATACCAAAGTTGCGCTTGACCTTTTCCTGTACACCGCGACCTTTTTCCTGACCGATAACCATCACGGGCTCACCATTCAAGCGGGCCAAACCGCCAACAATAGCGGAGTCATCGGCAAAGTGACGGTCACCGTGCAGTTCTTCAAAATCGGTAAATACCCGGGAGATATAGTCCAGGGTGTAGGGACGCATGGGGTGACGCGCTACTTTGACGGTCTCCCATGGGCTTAGGTCAGAATAGATTTTCTCGGTAAGCTTGGTGCTTTTTTCACGCAGCTTATTGATCTCTTCGCCGATATTGATGTCATTATCGGAACCCACCAACTGCAGTTCTTCAATCTTTACTTCTAGCTCAGCGATGGGTTGTTCAAAATCGAGGTAATTGGGGTTCATAGTATCAATATAGTATCAATATAGTGTCTGTTATACGTCTGTTAAAACGGATAGATGGCTGCGCGCAACGATACGCGATTCTGGCCTTATAGTCGACCCTCTGAGTCGCTAAAGCGCATTTTACTCGCCAAAATCGAGGCGGACGCTGTTGTCACCAAACCGGTCTTTTAAACGTTGAATAAGCTCATCACTGGGCTGAATCTGCCATTCACTGCCCAAGCGAACCTGGCCTTTGGCACCATCGCGCTGGTAGTCGATCAATACCGGGCAGCGTCCATTTAAGCGACTGGGTTCCAATAAGCGCTTAAACTCACTGCTAAAGCCATTTTTGCCATTAATTCCGTTAAAGTCGGCGGTGCACAGGGTCAACTCAAGGGCTTTGACATTAGACTGGCGAGCCTCTAACAGAGTTCTTACGCTGCTGCCACGGACTTTCAGCTGTCCAGAATAATCATCAAAGGCGACTTTGCCCTCTACCACCAGAATCGCGCCCTTGCTGATTTTCTCTCTTGCCTCTTCAAAGGCTTCGGAAAATAAACTGATTTCAATTCGGGCGGAACGATCATCCAGGGTTAAAAACGCCATGGTATCGCCGCGCTTGTTTTTCATAGTGCGTAGATCTACCACCAGACCGGCCATGGTTTGATGATTAAAATCGGCTTTTAAATCAACAATGCGGTTGCGAACAAACTGACGCAGTTCTTTTTCATATTCATCAATCGGGTGACCGGTGACATAAAGACCCAGTGTATCTTTCTCACCGCCGAGTTTTTCTTTAGGTGTTAGCGGCCTGACTTTATGATGATCCGCATAGACATCGCCGCTGTCATCGGCCTGAACTACATCGCCAAATAAATCCATCATACCGGCATCACGATTACCGGCGCTTTGCTCCGCGGCTTTAACTGCTTCGGGCATGGAGGACAATAATACGGCCCTTTCTACGCCCAAAGTATCGAAGGAACCCGAGCGGATTAATGCTTCAATGGCACGCTTATTCACTTTACGTGGGTCGGTACGCTCACAAAAATCAAATAAGTTTTTAAAGGCACCGCCTTCATCGCGAGCGGCAATAATATTTTCGATAGGCCCTTCACCCAAGCCTTTAATCGCTCCCAAACCGTAAACAATGGCGCCTTCTTTGTTAACCGTAAACATATACTCGCCTTCATTGACATCGGGCAGGCGGTAATCCAGTTCCATTGCGCGGCATTCTTCAATAAAGATGACAATTTTATCGGTGTTCTGTAATTCCGAGCTCATGGTGGCCGCCATAAACTCAGCGGGGTAATGGGTTTTTAGCCAGGCGGTCTGGTAGGAAACTAATGCATAGGCGGCGGAGTGAGATTTGTTAAAACCATAACCGGCAAACTTTTCTACCAGATCAAAAATCTTAATCGCCAGAGTGGGATCCACCCCTTTATTTTTCGCGCCCTCTTCAAAGGTCTTGCGTTGTTTGGCCATTTCTTCGGGTTTTTTCTTACCCATGGCACGACGCAACATATCCGCCCCCCCCAGACTATAGCCCGCCAGTTCCTGGGCGATTTGCATAACCTGTTCCTGGTAAACAATAACGCCGTAAGTCGGTTCAAGAATAGGCTTTAACCATTCGTGTTGGTACTGGGCATCGGGGTAGGCTACCTCGGCTCGACCGTGCTTACGGTTAACGAAGTCATCAACCATCCCGGAATCCAGTGGACCGGGACGGAACAGCGCTACCAGTGCAATCATATCTTCCAGATTATCCGGTTGCAGGCGTTTGATCAGATCTTTCATACCCCGGGATTCCAGCTGGAAAATCGCGGTGGTTTCTGCACGCTTTAGTAGCTGGTAGGAAGCAGGGTCATCCAGGGGGATACGCTCAATTTCTATATTGGCGCAGCTGCCATCTTGTTGCGGGCGGTTAATCATTTTCAACGCCCAGTCGATAATGGTCAGGGTACGCAAGCCCAGGAAATCGAATTTAACCAAACCCGCTTCTTCAACATCGTTTTTATCGAATTGGGTTACCAGGCCGCTACCACTTTCATCGCAATACAGTGGTGCAAAGTCTGTTAATTTGGACGGGGCGATTACCACACCACCGGCGTGCTTACCGACATTCCGGGTGACGCCCTCAAGCTGAAGCGCCATATCCCAGATTTCTTGCGCCTGCTCATCATCGCGCAGAAAATCCCTGAGCACTTCTTCCTGTTCGAAACCTTTTTGCAGGGTCATACCTACTTCAAACGGAATCATTTTTGAGAGTTTATCGGCCAGGCCATAGGATTTACCCTGAGCCCTGGCCACATCGCGCACTACCGCTTTTGCAGCCATGGTACCGAAGGTAATAATCTGGCTTACTGCATCACGGCCGTAGTTATCGGCTACATAGCTAATCACCTGGTCGCGATTATCCATACAGAAATCGACATCAAAATCCGGCATGGAAACCCGTTCAGGGTTTAGGAAACGCTCAAACAGCAAGTCGTATTCAAGGGGATCAAGGTCGGTGATTTTCTGGGCATAGGCTACCAGTGAACCCGCACCGGAACCACGGCCTGGGCCTACAGGAATGTCATGGTCTTTGGACCACTGGATAAAGTCCATTACGATCAGGAAGTAACCCGGAAAACCCATCTCCAAAATAATATCGAGTTCAAAATCCAGACGCTCTCGATACTCAGGAGCTTTTTCTTTGGCCTTTTCAGCAAATAAAAAATCCAGTCGTTCGTTTAAACCTTCAATGGAAATTTTTCTAAAAAATATGCCGGTAATTAATTCCTTGGCATACTCGGGTGTATTTTCCTTGCCCTCCCATTTGGCTTTTAAGGACTTCTCGGTTTGTTGCTTAAGCCCTAGGTAGGATTCAATTTTGAAAAAGGGATCATTCTCAAAATTGTCGGGAATGGGGTACTCTGGTAAATAATAAGTACCCAGGGAAATTTCAACATTGCAGCGCTTGGCAATTTCAACGGTATTGGCCAGGGCTTCAGGAATATCACTAAATAGCTCCTGCATTTCTTCCGGGGAGCGAAGATATTGCTCTTCACTATAACCACGGTTGCGCCGCGGATCATCCAAAGCCCTGCCGTCGTGAATACATACTCGGGTTTCATGGGCCTCAAAGTCACTGCTATTTAAGAAGCAAACTTCATTGGTAGCAACCACGGGGCAATCCAGCTCAGCGGCCAACTCAACCGCCGCATGCAGATAGTCCTCTTCATATTGGCGACCAGTACGCTGTAGCTCAAGATAAAAACGATTGGGAAACAAAGTCATGAGTTCGCCCAGTCGCTGCCTGGCTTCATCGTGTCTGGAGGCGAGTAAGGCCTGCCCTATTTCCCCCTTGCGACCGCCTGACAAGGCAATCAATCCGTCAGCATATTCTGCCAGCCAGGAGCGCTTAATATAGGGCACGCCCAAACGCTGGCCTTGCTGATAAGCCCTGGATATTAATTCGGTAAGGTTGCGATAGCCTTGATTATTTTGCGCCAATAAACACAGACTGCTGATCTGGGTTTCATCATTATCGTCCACCAGATGAAAGTCACTGCCATAGATGGGTTTTATACCAGCACCAATAGCGGCCTTATAAAATTTGATCAGGGCATAGAAGTTGGTGTGGTCGGTCAACGCCACCGCAGGCATCCCTAACTCCGCCACCTGCTTCACCAAAGGCTTGATACGAACCAGGCCATCAATCAATGAAAATTCACTGTGAAGGCGGAGATGGACGAAGGAGGCGCTCATAAAAGGACTACGGTTGGTCGGTGATAATTAGAGGTTTTATAGGCATCGAGTGTAACGGAATCGTCACAGTAAGGCCATTTGCTCAATCTGCTTTTTTACCGGTCCAAAGCTGGTGCGGTGAATGGGGCTTGGGCCGTGTTTTTCCAGCGCGGCCATATGCACTTTGGTGGGGTAACCCTTATGGCCAGCAAAGCCATATTCTGGGTATTGTTGGTCAAAAGCGACCATCTCACGGTCACGCACTACTTTTGCCAAAATCGATGCCGCGGCTATCGCTTGCACCCGGCTGTCTCCCTTCACTACTGCCTCTGCGGGGTAAGTCCACTTAGGAATTTTATTACCATCTACCAGGACATGCTCCGGCTGCTGGCCCAAACCCTCAACGGCTCGCTCCATCGCCAATAAGCTGGCATGTAATATATTGATATCGTCTATTTCTTGCACTGAGGCACGGGATATACACCAGCTTAATGCCCGTTCCTGAATCAATGGGAATAAGGCTTCGCGCTTTTTCTCGGTGAGTTTTTTAGAATCATCCAGACCCTCAATGGGGTTGTTAGGGTCGAGGATTACAGCGGCGGCGACCACATCACCGGCTAGAGGGCCGCGACCTACTTCGTCTACGCCAGCGAATAGGTGACCTTTATAGCTTGATACAAATGGTTCCATTATTAATCCTTTCATACTCACGTCGTTCCCACCTACCCCGTCATTCCCACCTACCCCGTCATTCCCGCGAAGGCGGGAACGACAGAGAGAGGGGGGCTAGTGCTGGTTATTTTCTATCATGGTTAACAACACATCCGCCGCACGCTCACTGGCGTTCAGTTTTA
>JAAELM010000038.1 GCA_024226635.1 Oceanicoccus sp.
GCAGCTAACAGTTTTTGCTTTGGTGTTATGCCGCCAAGTGCCATATTGGGCCGTTCATTGTTGTAAGTCCATAGCCAACGTGTAGCGTACTCCTGAACCTCTTTGATGCTACTAAAAAGATATTGCGCCAGCCAATCATATCGTACGGTTCGGTTATATCTTTCAACATAGGCATTCTGTTGAGGATTGCCTGGCTGGATAAACATCAAGTCTATATTCCAGCTTTTGGCCCATGTCGCCAGCAAGCCACTTATGTATTCTGGGCCATTGTCGCAGCGTAACTGCCTAGGCTTACCTCGCCAAGCAATCACCTGATCCAAGGCACGTATCACCCTAGATGCAGGCAGGGAGAAATCTACCTCTATAGCCAGTCCCTCCCGATTAAAGTCATCTATGACATTGAATAATCGATAGCTCCGCCCATCCTCAAGCTGGTCATGCATAAAGTCCATAGACCAGCAGTCATTGATTACGCTGGGTACCGCTAACGGCTCCGGTACCTCCCGTACC
>JAAELM010000039.1 GCA_024226635.1 Oceanicoccus sp.
GCATGTTTAAAGTGATGCTGGCCTGCAAATTCGGGGTTGCTCAGGATATCAAAAAGAGTCCTGCGGCTGCGGTATCGAATAATGGCACCGGCATCCCAGACCTCGGCGTTTTCTATCCCTACTAAATCTAAAGCGTTGGTAAAAGCCTCGCCCATAATGACGGGATGGGAGCCTCTTCCCAGCATGGCGGGTAGCATGTGTTGCATATAGCGGCCCATAAGGTCTTGGGCGGACTCTCCTGGCTCTGCACCCTCAACAAGGCCGGGGCTTTCATTGTAATCAATGGCGTTGATCATCAGAAACTGGCGGCCGGTGTCGTTGCGGAGCATTTTTTCTACTCGATGAATACCCGCGGGGTCGCTGCCGCCTGCCGGTCTGCTGGCAACATACTGGTCAATTTCCTGGTCTGTTAGCGGTGGTCTGAAGTCGGTATACCAGGCAAAGAAACTTAGGTAGAGGGCACTGGTGATTATCCAGAGTTTGCTGCGTGCGGTCATAGCGTTCTCTCATGGCTTGTTATAGGGTATAGTTCTTCATGTTATGTCATATCTTATGTCATATCTTATGTCATAACAACAATCACCAACACCTTGATTGACGGGCTCTTAGACTATGAATACATTCACTCTCCCTATCCGTCTTCAGGGTATGCACGCCAGCCCTTACACCCGCAAAGTGCTTGGGGTATTGCGTTATCGTCGGATTCCCTATCGTTTTATCATAGGCCAGCCGGGCTTGTTTGCCGATACCGGTCATGTTGATACCGAGTTATTACCTGTTGCCAAACCATCGCTGTTACCGACCTTTTACCAGCAGGATGAAGCGGGTAATGAGAGGGCATTTACCGATAGTACACCGATACTAGAGCAATTGGACCAGAGTTCTCCGGGCCGTAGTGTTCATCCCACGGACCCCGCGTTAAATTTTATTAATTATTTATTAGAAGACTATGCCGATGAGTGGCTGACTCGCTGTATGTTCCATTTCCGCTGGAGCCATGACGCGGATATTGAGAAAGCCGGGACCTTGTTACCCTTGTTAACGTCCCCTTCATTAGCCGAATCCATGCTTGAGGGGTTTAAAGCTGATTTTTCCCAGCGTCAGATTAGTCGCTTGTTTGTTGTTGGCTCCGATAAGGTAACCGCGCCGGTGATTGAGGGGAGTTATATTCGATTTTTACAGCTAATGGATGCGCATCTGCAGCAACATGCTTTTCTTATGGGCGCGCGCCCGGGCTCCAGTGATTTTGCAGCCTTTGGGCAGTTAACCTGTTTGACCCATTTTGATCCAACGCCAATGGCTTTATCCCTTGAGCATGGACCGCGTACCTACGCATGGACAGAAAGAGCGGAAGACCTTTGTGGTTATGAAGTGGAAGAGGGAGATTGGTTAGACTCTCGCAACCTGCCCGATAGCTTAATGGCCTTGTTAAAAGAAGTTGCACGCACCCATATGCCGCAACTATTGGCCAATGGTAAAGCCTTGCAAGCCGGTGAGAAAACTTTTGAAACCACGATTGATGGTTTGCCGTGGACGCAGCCCAGTTTTCCATATCAGGGAAAATGTTTATTATGGATAAGGGAGAGATACAACAAGCTTGAAGGTGATGATCAAAAGGTCGTCCATAATATTTTAGCGACGGCAGGGCTATTACCGCTGGTAAAAGACTAAAAGTCAGTTTCGCGGTTGACCAAAAATGCGTTTAGCCAGAGTAGGCTTAGCTTTAACCGTGGTTGGGTCAACCGGTAATTGATAATCCTTTGTCAGTCCGGAATCAATCACGCCGTCCTGATGTAAACTAGCTATCCCGCCAACGTTAGCAAACACCTGTTCAACTCGTTGTTGATCGTCTTTAGTTAATAAAGAAAATTCACGCTGTAATTCCTGACGACAGAAAACCCGATAGTCGGTCGTTACAGTCCCATTAAAGGTCAAACTGTTCCCTTTATAATCAAACCGTTTTTTGCCTTGAGAAAACGCTACAGCATTTTGATAAAGATAAGGTAAATAATCCTTGGCGATACGTTGCAGTAGCGGTTGCCAGTAATCAGCTTCCGGCCAAACCCAGCTTATATCATGACTTATCTTCGACTGTTTGATATTCCATAACCTGGATAGCCATTCATAAGTATTCGGCCCTTCTCTTCGCATCACTTCCGCTGAAATAGGGTCATTGCCAAAATGCCGAAACATCGAAGCAAAATAACCGAAGTCGGCAATACTGGGGTGACTGCCCAACAAAAAGTCCTGTTGCTCAAATAAGGGCTCCATAAACTCCAATTCACGGTACAGCATATCCCGCACATCATTAGAATTATGCTGATCAACGCCATCTTTCCATAACCATTCATTAAGCTGGCGACGAGCAAAATAAAACCCCAAAGGGATAGCCAGGGGTTTGGCGATCATGGTACTGGCAATACGCCGACCTAAAGTGATACGTGAGACTTTAGGCACCCAGCGCCACCACATGGCAGGTCGCCATAGCCATTCATCGCCATAATCTTCCATCAGTAGTGCGAAAAATCGAAGGGCAGGGTCCTGCGGCATGATCGAGGGTTGGGGGTGGTGGTGTTCCAGCCATTGCATCATTGGCGTGGTGTCATGGAGCCACTGTCCATTGGCCATTTCAATCGCGGGCATTTTCGCTGTGCCCGTTTTTTCAGCGATCATAGCGACGGTGCGGCTGTTACAGTTTACCAGCGAGTGAGGTATTTCTTTATAGCGTAGATAGGCTTCCAGCTTTCCTGAGAAGTAAGAAATATCCGATTTATAAACGGTATAGCGCGTGGCCATGGTTCATGTTTTTCTTCGTTTAAAGAAGATGATAGCCATAGCCGTTAATAGTAATAATAGAGAAAGTATGCCTTTGTTATTAGCCAGTGTTTCTTTAATGCGTTTTACCGCGCCGTTACGGCCTGCCTGTACAGTTTGGTTGTAATCCTCAGGCACGGGTAGAACGCCATTTTGCCGAGTATAAATCTCATACTCACTGAGCAGGTCAGAAAAAACTGCAGGGCGTTGCTTTTCAATCGCCTGGGTTTCGCCGGGGTCTTGTTCAATATTGTATAGGTGCCAAAGGCTATCGTTTTGGCCGCCTCGATTATAGGTGATTTTGTAATCGCCTTTAATTAAAGCGGCATTGCCGCCAATTTCATAGGCAATAATATCGCTGTCGTTATAGACCGTGTCTGTGCCGCCGTTAAGTAAAGGGAGTAAATCTTTACCGGTTTGAGGTTCAATCGTTTTACCTTTGTACTCACTGCCGGGGTGTTGGGTACCTGCGATAGTCAAAATGGTTGGAGCTAAATCTTTAACAAAGGCTTTGCTGTGACTAATCTGGCCTTGTAGCTGTTCAGCGAGTATCGGGCCACTAATTATCATGGGGACGCGCATACCGCCTTCGCCAGAATGAAATTTATAATGTCCTAAAGGTGATGCTGCAGCACTGGCAAAGCTGGTGCCAATGGTGTTCCAGCTGTAGCGTTCTCCCAGTGTTTCAAAATCAGAGGTGTAGCCCAGCATATGTTCCCTGATCAAGGAAAATCCCGCATTTACCGCGGGGTCAGAAGGTTCCGGGCCGTTATCCGAGGTAAAAATAATGACGGTATTGTCGTATTCGCCGATAGCTTTTAAATATTCCACTAAACGGCCAATATGAAAATCCATCGCGTCCACCATGCCGGCATAAACGGCCATACGCTTGCTGTTAAAGCGTTTTTCTTCAGCGCTTAAGCCTTCCCAGTCGAGGGTGGTATTCATGGTTTTTACCGGTGCATCCTGGGCTATCAGTCCCAAGTCTTTAACCGCTTGCTCGCGGTTGTCTCGCAGTACGCTCCAGCCAGACTGATAGGTATTAAGATATTTTTCGGTATATTCTCTCGGCGCCTGCACGGGTATATGCACTGCTTGAAAAGCCAGATAGGAGAAAAAGGGCTGCTTATCACCGCGATGTTTTTCAATCTGCTTAATGGCTTTATCGACAATAAATTCAGAGGAATAAAAATCTTCTGGCAGAGTGATTTCCTTGCCATTTTCAAACCATAATGTCTTCCGGTAGTTGGGTATATAGGCTTGTTGGGTCCAGTTATCGCCGCCGGAAAAAGGCATCATCACCGTTTGTTCAAAACCTCGTTGGCTTGGCATCAAGGAGGGGTCTTCATAACCCAGATGCCATTTGCCGGTCATATTGGTGTGGTAGCCAGCGTCTTTTAATAGCGTCGCTATAGTCACAATATTGTGATTAAGCGTGCCGCGATAAAAAGGGGAATGAGACTGTGCGGGTGTCAGGGCTTCTGCAATATTGGCAACACCGGCACGGTGGCTGTCAACGCCGGTCAGTAGCATGGCGCGGGTGGGGGCGCAGCTGGCAGTGGTGTAATAGCGGCTAAAGCGTAAACCTTGCTGTGCTAGTTGATCGAGGTTGGGGGTGTTAATTTCACTCCCGTAGGGAGCGATATCAGAATAGCCCAGATCATCGGCGAGGATAACGATGATATTGGGCTTGGCAGCAGAGGCTGCTGCCCATGTGGAGAGCAATAACGTAGTAAGGGCTACTAAAAAAACAACAGTTTGTGAGTTAAGTTTTAGTTTACACATAAAGGCTCTTTGTATACGTTTTGTCATTCCCCCGAAGGGGCGTCATCCCCGCGTAGGCGGGGAACCAGCACTGTAGATTCCCGCATTCGCGGGAATGACTGAAGTCATATGTGATTATCTCTCAGCAATAATCGCCATTATCTTATGGGCCGTTTCCAAGCCAGAATTCTGATTCTGCCCCGTCACAAAACGCTTTTCATCATCTACCGTTACATGGGTAGCAAACATATCGACAAAGGCGGTGCTGCTTTCAAACACTGCGCCGGCTTTGCGCAATTCCGTTTCCGGGTGAAGGGGAGTCGCTGTGATGCCCAGCTCTTTAATCTGCTTATCTGTCACTCCAGTTATTTTACGTCCGGCAATTAGCAGTTGACCGTTTTCGTCTTTGGCTTGAATTAAACCCAGTGCACCGTGACAAACAGATCCAATGACCGGTGTCTTGTCGGTATTAAAATAGGCTTCGGAGATCTTTTCGCCCAGTACTTTGGATTGGCCTAGGTCATAGGCTGCCCCCCAGCCACCGGCCAGAAAAATAATGTCGTATTGATTGAAATCTACATCATCAATCTTCAGTGAGTTTTTGACCTTGGCTTGAAGTGTTGCATCGGCCAGATAGCGCTTGTCTTCAGGGCTGATTATCGCGCGGCTAAGGGTCTCGGGATCGACAGGGATTTCACCTCCTTGAATGCTGGCCAGATCTACCTTCATACCACCATCGGTAAAGGTGTAGTAGGGGTGGGTCATTTCTGAAGCCATAACGCCAGTGGCATCGCCGGTGGTTTCTCCGGGGTTATTAAGCACAGCATGGCTGGTAGTAATAATTAAGGCGCGTTTACCTGGCAAGGTCGTGGTAGGGCCGTTATAGGCTGGGTGCATACCTGCCTTATGTAAGATGGTCGGCAGAGTGATGGCAATCAGGATTGCCAAGGCTACCAGTCCAATAATTATTTTTTTAAGTGTGCTAGCCATTGTTGAGCTCCTTATGGATTAAATTTATCAGCATAGACTATGACAAAACTAGAGGCTTGGGAAGTGCTATTTACAGGAAAAAGCTAAGGGCCGGGATTAGCTTTTATCCACCGCTACCATAAAGCTTTCCTGATTAACGCAGGCCAACAAATCACCTGTGGCCGAGTAAAATAACCCTCGGCTATGGCCGCGACCGCCCTGTGCTGCCGGGCTATCTTTGACATGTGCGGCCCAGTTATCCAGCTGCGCTTGCTGATAAAACCAAATACTATGATCAAGGCTGGCCGCTTTGAGTTTTTGGTCTTCAGTAATGATATGAGGTCTAAGGGCTACCGTTGGCAAATTCCAATCACTGCAATAGGCCAGTAATAGGGTTTGCTGCCAATGGGTTAATGCCAGGGTGTCGTCAGCGGTTTTGAACCAGGTGATTTGCTCCGGCTTTAACTCAATATCAAATTTATTGATATCTTCGATACGTACTTCCAATGCGGCATCGTCTCGGGTTTTATCTTCCGGTAACGGTGTCATGCGATCGATAAAGAGGGTGGCTTTATCTTCTGCTGGCAATGATAAAGCCGGTGCTTTACGAGTATGCTCAAAGCTCTGTTCGGGAAGATGGAAAGTGACTGTGGCAAAGAAGATGGTTTTGCCTTGCTGTTCGCAATAGACATTAAAAATTTTAAACCGTCGGCCATCTTTTAAATCATCAACGCGAATCTGAATGTTTTCTTTAGCAATACCTGGTCGTAAAAATTGACCGTGTAGTGATTGCAGGGCGTAGTTACTGGGACTGCATTGTCTAGCGGCATCAATGGCCTGGCTAAGAATCAATCCGCCATAAACATGAAAGTCATTCGTGCTTGGCTGACCGATAAAATGCCGATCTTTATCGGCTGTGACTTGCAGGCTCTGAACTAGCCGCGCTAATGGGCTCATAGTATTTTTAACTTGAAGTATTTCCAGGTAATAGCTTGATAAGTAGGCACCAGCTTGTGCTGGCGCCTATAGAGAATGGCAAGGTATTAATTTGGCCAGTAAAGATAAACATCCCCGTCTTCGTAGTCGGCATTCGACGTTTTGTCGATCAGTTGTGGTATTTCTATCGCACTTTGCCATAGCGGTGCTGCCTGTTCGGCGTGGTGTGCATCGAGTAAGGCGGTTAGTTCAGCGGCTTTTTCTGGCTGCTGAGTTAACAGGTTGTTTTGCTCCGTTGGGTCATTATTTAAATCAAATAAAAACACAATAGGTTTAGTGCCGGGTTTGTCGGGCTGTTCAGCCCGAATCATTTTCCAGCCTTCATGCCAAACGGTTTGCTGATGGCCGTTATGCCAGAACAAGGTTTTATGGGGTGCACCGGTTTGCTCGCCGGTTATAAAGGGCAGTAAGTTAACACCGTCCAGTTTGCGATCAGTGGGAACGCTGGCCCCAGCTGCTGCGGCAATGGTATGAAATAAATCGATATGGTGAATAGCTTCGTTTGATGTTTGGCCAGCTTCTATTTGTGCAGGCCACTTCGCCATATAAGGCACATGGGTGCCGCCTTCAAAGTGGCTAAGCTTCCAGCCACGGTAAGGTTTATTGAGGTCCGGCAAACCCAGATAACCGGCACCGCCATTGTCACTGGTAAAGATAATCAGCGTGTTGTCACTCAAACCATTTTCTTTCAGGCTTGCCTCGATTTTTTCTACGCTTCTATCCAGCGATCTAAGCATGGCCGCATAGGTTCTCAGTCGGTGGTCTTTGATATGCGCCAGGGCGTCGTAATCTTCCCGGCTAGCTTGTACCGGGTTGTGAGGACCCCAGTGTGCCAGATATAAAAAGAAGGGGCGATTGCGGTTAGCTTCAATAACATCTACTGCAGCGTCGGTAAAATAATCGGTTAAATAGCCTTTGGGTTCAAAGGGGGGGCCGCCATTCCATTGGACTTCGTAGCTGCCTACTGTCCAGACCATACTGTCGATGGGATCACCCTCTATTTTTGCATTGACCACATCGGGGTGGTCGGGGGGAAGGTAGAAAACTCCTTTCATATAGAGGCTGTCATTGAATCCTTGTTGTTCCGGGCGCATGTCGCCATTAGAACCGAGATGCCACTTGCCAATATGGGCGGTGTAATAATCCTGTTGTTGCAGTACTTCGCCAATGGTTATTTCTTCGTTGGGCATGCCGAGAAAATCTATCCCCGGGAGGGTGTCGGCAACATCCATATCAACCAATGGAGGTGGGGTGGTGGGGCTGAGTTCTGCCATCCAACTAGAAATAAGTACGCCGGTTCTATAGAAAGGGGTGTATTCCAGACCAAAACGAGTGGAGTAGCGCCCGGTCATTAACGAAGCGCGAGAACTGGCACAGACGGCATTGGCGGCATAGCCGTTGTTAAAGCGGACACCTTGTTGCGCAAGTTGGTCGATATTTGGTGTCTGCAAACTACCATCGGCGGCACCGCCGTTGTAGAGGGAAATATCATTAAAACCCATATCATCGGTTAGGATCAGAATAATATTAGGGGGTCTTTCGGCGGGTGTTTGTTCTGCACTGGCTGGACCCTGCGGCCACACGACGGGTTTGTTAGGCTCGATATTACTGGTCAGCGCAGCAAGTTTGGGCGCGGCAAACAGTAAAATATTGAGCCGGTTTTGCCATGCGGTTAACGCGGTAACTATAATGACGATAACAATAATGGATAGTTTTTTCATATAGGGGTACTCGTTAAACGAAAATAAGATACAGCAGGCTTGCGGCCAGTGCCAGAATTAAGGCGACGACCAGAGCGAACCAGGGCGAAGTCTAATCCAGCAAAGAGATCATTAGGCCTCGGCTAGCGGCCACTTTATTATCCAGTAATTCTCCCCAGATGGTTTGCAACTGCTCGGCCCCATGAACCCACTCAACATTAATTAAATGATTAAGCTCAGCAGCGACTTTTAAACTGTGCTCCATGCCTTTAAGCATGGTGGCGCCGGGGCCCCACTCGGCATCACGGGCGGCAATATGCCCGGGTGCAAAGAAAAACGTCGGTTTAGCGCCGGGTAGTTTCTCCATCCTGCCGCCGGCTTCCCAGTGGCTGGCACCTACCATGGAGCTTTCTACCATATTATCCCCGAGAAGATTGTGCAGAGTGGTCGTCAGACCAATATTACCCGACATATCAATATAGGCGCTGGGCAGGCTGTTATCAATTTGCTCTTCATTGCCATAGGTCACCACCTGGTCACAGCAGCCAAGAGCATTCACAAAATCGAGGTTGCCGGTTGAGGTAATACCGACGATTTTGGCAGTCACAGCTGGATCATCTTGCAGCATTTTGGCCAGACCAAAACCGGTTTTAGAAGATACCGAGCCGATAAGGATTTGTTGGGCATCAAACAGATTGTTGAATAGCAGATAGTCATACAGTACAAAAGAAGTAGTAAATAGTGGTACCAGCAAGCAGCGTTCGTTTTCATACTGCTGCACAAAATCCGGTTCCGCTTGAGTGCGGCGGTAGGTGTTATAGAGGCCCGGTAATTCTCTGCGGTGCTCGGTAAAGTCGATAAATTGGTCGGCAATAATATTGCCGGGTTTGAGGACGGTATGGCTAGCCATGGGGAAAAACCCCCACAGGCGCTCACCGACGGCGATATCATCACATTCAGAGGCGACAACATTAGCACAGGCCCAAACTGGCACTTTACCCCAGTGTTCTTCAGCGGCTTCTACAGGTGTTGGGTAGTAGTTCCAATAACCAATCATGTCACCGGAAAGGGCATAACTGACGTTGTTTGCAGTGAGGCCAAATTTATCTATGGCTACTAACACTTCACCTTTGCCGGGGTTAGGCACTTTAGCATTCACTACTTTGGTATTGCGAAAGTCTTTACGGTTGGTCCAGAGTTCGGTCAGTTGCGTCATGTTGAGCTTGCCTGTGGGGGGATTTGTATAATATATTGTCATCATATATGACAATATATTCAAAGACAACAAGTACAACTTGGATAAATCAGGCTGAATTAAAATGTTAGTTTTAGGACGTTAAAATGGGTTGGATAAGATACAACTGAAGGGTGTTTGTGGCAAAATACACCGCAGGGTATTGATTTTAATGGGTTTGGTGGAATATCAGTGAGTGCTTCAAAAGTAGATGGTCGTCAGCAGCGCAGTGAGCGCAGCCGTCAGCAAATTA
>JAAELM010000040.1 GCA_024226635.1 Oceanicoccus sp.
CATAAATATGAAAAAATTAAGAGCTTTATTTTTAGCATTGGCAATGATTGCCACCTACAGTATCTCCGCTCAGGTTTCCATAAACACCGATGACAGCGACCCTGACGGTTCGGCGATGCTGGACGTAAAAAGTACCGACAAAGGCTTTTTGCCCCCGCGGATGACAGAAACCCAACGTCAGACCATTAGCTCACCAGCAACCGGACTAATAATTTATAATACAACACAAAACCAACCCAATTATTTCAATGGCACCGAATGGATGAACTATGATGGCACCTCAGCTTTGGCTATTGGAGACTTCTACCAAGGTGGTGTTGTTTTTTACCTTGATGGCAGTGGTGGTGTATTGGTATGTGCAGTAAGCGACCAGGATGGTGGATCAGGAACACCATGGGGATGTCCTGGAACTCCGATTAGTGGGGCTGACGGAACCGCCATTGGCACAGGAGCACAAAACACAATTGATATTTTAGCTGGTTGTTCAACGGTTGGCATTGCTGCCTATATATGTGATACTTTGACATTAAACGACTATACAGATTGGTTTTTACCTTCTAAAGACGAACTTTATGAAATGTACCTGAACAAAGCAGCCATTGATGCAACCGCAATAATAAACGGAGGTGTTGCTTTAAAAAAAAATGAAAACTATTGGAGTTCCAGCGAGGTCGATAACGACAAAGCTAGGAGGCAGGACTACACCAATGGTGCCAGTACCCCAGA
>JAAELM010000041.1 GCA_024226635.1 Oceanicoccus sp.
CCACTTTTGCATAACGACCCCGCGCATCGCTGGATGCGACAATTGACCGTCGACGCGGGCAACGAGGTTAACGCCTGACAACGTTCGGTATCGATAGACTGGTGCAAACCCGTTTTCATGCTAAGGCAGACGACCCGATCCGGGCATTCGCATACAGCTGGGCTGCTGTTGCGTTAGCTATAGATGTGCCGTTTTTGACAACGAAAATAGCGTCGGATCAAGGATGAGTAGCATAAAACAGACCTTCATGCCATGAGGGCCAACTACAGCTAAGTGCCCATAGCGGACTATTACCAATTGTTTGATAATAAATAAATGCATCCCCTTTTAAGCGGGTGTCGACGATTTTCATTATTAAATCCAGATTGATTTGCACGTCTTATATAGCACTTACTGCATATTGAAAATTGATTGCAATGTCAGGGTGGTGCAAAGTTGTTGTCTGGGGGAATCTGTAAAGGCATTACCGCAAGCAATGTTCGATCATATTATTCTTCAATTTGTGTTGATTTTTGCCGGTGCGGCCCTGTTCGCTACGCTGTTTTTGTATTTGAAACAGCCCATTATTCTTGCCTACATTGTGCTGGGCATCGTCGTCGGCCCTAAGGGGTTGGAGCTGATTAATGATGCCGAGCAAATTGAACAACTTGCACATATCGGCATTATCCTGCTGCTGTTTCTGATCGGCCTTAACTTCCGGCCGGCAAGGCTCGTCGGATTGTTGGGACGTGTTGGCATCGTAACTTTGGTGACCTGTTTCGTATTCACGCTACTGAGCCTGGCTGCAGCGTTGGCTTTAGGTTACCCCTTTATCGACAGTTTGATAATCGGTGCGGCGTTAATGTTCTCCAGCACCATTGTTAGTCTGAAGTTAATACCAACAACACAATTGCATCATCACCATATTGGCGAGGTGATGATCAGCGTGCTGTTATTACAGGATGTGATAGCCATCGTGCTCATTGTGCTGGTGACCGAGGGCGGCGTGGGCAACATTACAATTTCGGTTGCTTTATTATTGCTCAAACTGGTTGTTTTAAGTGTTATGTCATTCGTTATCGTCAGATTTGTCATAACAAAACTTTTATTGAAATTTGACGTGATAAAGGAACATACATTTGTAATGGCTTTGGGGTGGGGCCTGTTTGTTGCGGGTGCAGCAGAAATGCTGGGGCTATCTTTAGAGATGGGGGCTTTCATCGCTGGCATAAGCCTGGCAACAGTACCCATTGCACTGGTTATTGCAGAAGATCTTAAGCCGTTGCGTGATTTTTTCCTGATACTGTTCTTCTTTTCAATTGGCGCGGAATTTGATTTAGTGGTTTCTCAAGAACTCATTGTACCCGGGCTGATAATAACTGCGCTGTTGATGGTAGCGAAACCAGTGATTTTTAACTGGGGGTTTAGAGCTATTGGTGAAAAGACGAAAAACTCGGCTGAGCTGGGGATCAGGTTAGGGCAGGCGAGCGAGTTTTCACTATTAATCGCCTTTAGTGCTCTGGCATCAGGTTTGATAGAGGAGCGTTCGTCATACCTCATTCAGCTTGTTGTGGTGCTTACATTTATAGTTTCAACATATTGGGTAGTAAACGCGTATCCGACACCTATTTCATATAAGAGCGGTCAAAGAAAAGATTAAAGTTTGCTTATACGGGGCTTTAGTTTTAATCGATAAAAAGGGGGCGCGTTTATTTTTAAGCAACCCGTGAAGGCCCGCAATGTGCCGAAACTTGCCTATTAATTTCTGAGAGCGAATGGCTGCAACCTGGAAGCAGGCATTCAGAATTAGCCCGTCAATCTCCGGAAAGTGCCCAGAGCTGCCATTTAACGTCTTGCCAGGTTGCAGTACTGAGTAATGTTTTGACGTCCGGTGGAGGGTCATAAGCCCAGGGCCGTATTTACGCAATTTACTATGGCATCATGCTAAAACAAAATATGAAACTCCCATCATAATAATTCCAGGAGTTGCAATTAACACCCCTCTTGCAAATCCTGCCATCACATCTCCGCCTGATTCCTGACCTTTTGGGTTTTTTCTTAGCTGAGTCGTTATCGCCATGGACGCGCCCCTGTAAGGATTGTTTGGGGAAAGCATAGTCCCGCCTACAATGAATATTAAAGCTCCCACCCAAGACATATATTCAAATATTTTCGGAGAGGAAAAATCGTCGTAGTAATAGCAAATAGTCAGCACTAACAATAGGCCAGCCCCTAAGCTGGTGAAAAAAAGTCGTATTGAATACAACACTTTATATCTTGTCATAGCATGAACTTACACAGACTCTATGTAATCTGAATTACGAGAAAATTGTATAGCTCAGTATACATGAGTAGCTCAATAGCACCGAAGCCGATTAAAACAACTGTCGTTATCCGAGAGTCCGCTTGGTGCGATTGCTGATGTTAACTTATGGATAGTTAAACGACCGCAATGTGCCGTTCCCTATCGTAAAAATTATTTCATCCAGAATCAGTTCACGCTCTCTGCCACTGACTAATACAATCAGAGTCATTGCAAATAAGCGTTAATTCTTCTATACCCCCACAGCGAACTGAGTTGAAGTCTTGCGACTTTTCGGGATTCCGACGCCCGCCGAGATCTTGTCGTCCTTTCAGGTCTGTCGAAAAGGTTGCCGGCGGAGCATCGTCCAGGCTATGACCGGCAGCACCAGGGCGTATAGAACA
>JAAELM010000042.1 GCA_024226635.1 Oceanicoccus sp.
GAAATTCCACCGGCAAAGACGATAAAAAACTTAACTACCCCGGATAATACAGCCCCTGACGAGATATGCCCCGCAAAGGCCATCCCAAACAGGATGTGAGCAGCGACAATAAGAGTAACCTCACTAAACAGGCTTTCGCCCTCCATAAGGATCATCAATCTCTTTGGCGCACCTACCTGTTTCAGTAAAGCGCCAACCGCAACATGATCTATAATACTGAGGATAGCCCCGAGGAGCAGAGCAGCGGGCAGTTCGATATGTGTGAATTTGGATATAAGCAAACCGATAATGGCAGTGGAAATCAGCAGTCCCGGAATAGCCAGCGTGGTAATTGGTAATATGTTATCACGTAATTCACGTGTATCCATATTAAAGGCTGTTTCAAAGATAAGTGTGGGAAGGAAAACGTATAAAAAGACTTCAGGTGTAAATTTGTAACCCACAAATGGCTGCAGCATATCAGGCCCGTAAGGAGCAAGCTGGGCCACAGCAAATCCTGCGAAGACCAGCGCAACCGCAA
>JAAELM010000043.1 GCA_024226635.1 Oceanicoccus sp.
AGACGCTAGTACAATCAGTCTCCAGATAGCTAGCAAGAAGGCTAGTGCACCAACAGCAGTGATGGCATAACCAACGTTACCACCTTGATGCCAACGCTCTTCGATAGTCGGAGAGTTGATCAAAGCCGCCAGGAATGAACCGCCGCTTGGGCCAGTAGGGTCAGCACCGAAAGGGACTTTACCGCTAGTAGAACCCGCCAGGTCAGAAGCCCAACCCATATAGGCGCCGCTTGGCTGACGAGCCAATTCAGCTAATGTGTCAGTTTCAGCAATGTACTGTAAGTAACGACCTTCGTCGCTGATCACGTTGAAAGTACCAACACGAACAACCGTGCGGCTTTCTTTCTCGCCACCAGGCTTGGCAACTTCAGCAGTAAAGCTAACAACCTTACCTGACTCAGTCATTTCACGCTGGATTTCAAACCACAGACGCTCAATTTCTTCAATGCTAGGTAGCTGTTCAGCACCTGTCATTTTAGCAATCAACTGATCAAGGAATTCGTCACGACCAGGGTACTGGGCGCTGACTAAAGAGTTAGCAAAGCTGGAACGTAAATCACCCGCAGTAGAAGTCAGGTGACCGAATAGCTCAGTCAATGTACCTAGACGTTCTTTTAACTGACGACCTTTCTCAGCAACTTTTAATTCATTCTGTTCGAAAGTGTTTTCCAAACGCGCTGAACGGTTTTCTTCTTTCTTACGCATAACCTTGGCTTCAGCTAAAAGCTGCGCCTGACGGTTTTTGGCATTTTTGAACCGCGCTTCACGAGCTCTGTTTTCTTTGGCTTCAGTCGCTTGACCTTGCTTAACGAAATCTAATAACTGATCGAGAGAGCGAGCGTCTTGCGCCATTGCTGAGCTGGACGCAACGGCCAACACAGAGGCTACAACCGCAGATTTAATGTATGACATTTTCATTATTGTGCTGCCTCCGGAGCTGATACTGGAAGTTTTAAGATATCGATAGAGGCTTGCTTACGAGCGATACGTAGGCCTTTTAAGATAGCGTTACGGTATTCGCCTTTGTCTAACTGAACGAAGTCATTGGCTTCTTTGTCCCAGGCACCTGAAATTTCGGTATCAGTGGTTTGGTACATCAGAGCGATACGACCAACCTGGAAAAAGTTAACGTCGCGCTCAACACCGTCGATAGATAATGAACCTTTGTAGGCGGTAACTTTACGACCAAATTCATTTTCAATTTTGTAGGCTTCTAACACCTGACGAAATTTCTCAGCAACCGAAAGGTCGGAACGGTCAATGCTGCTGCGCAAGAAAGCAACACGCTCTTTACGCTCTTCCATCAGGAAGGGAACATCCAGGCTGATAAATTGCTCGAGGCTATCGATCATACGAATAACCAGAGGCGTCACCTGACGCTGGATAATCGTAACCTGGTCGATAGACGTCTCGATGTCTTTAATACGCTTTAGCTGATTGGCGATTTGCTTCTCCAAACGAGCGTTATAAACGCGCAAACCGTCAACTTGCTTCATAACGGTTTTGTAGTCAGTCAACAAATCGCCGGTTTCACCAGCTAACTTATCAACCTTCTGTTGGGATTTTTGTGCGGCGGTCGTTTTTGCCTGACCAACTTTTAATACAGCGTCAACTGTATTGGCTTGGGCTTGTAAGCCCATTAGCGCGCCAAATGACATAGTCATGGCAAACGCGATCGTTTTGAATCGATGCATATTCATGGGGATTGCATTTCCTTCAGGAATGTTTGAAAAAGCAGATTTAATAAAACCGGACCTTTGTATTACGAAATAGCCTTTGCGGCTCAGTAACAGCGACGCATTTTAATATTAAGCTTTCTAAAGAAGCAACGCTCTTTAGACACTTTATTAATAGAAATATTCTAAAATTTCAGCTGTGTAGTGAAGTGACAAAATCCCGAGTATATCGGTATCAAAAAAGCCAAATCCGGTAACATATAAAAAAGTTGTGAAAAATTACCATTTCTATAAAGCACCGCCTGAGCCTGAATGTTAGCGTCCCTTTTAGACGCTCTGATCAAGGAATAAGCAAGATGTTTGTTTTTTAATCATTGCAACCATAAACCGCAAAGCTATAGTCGTATGGATTTGGACCTTCGGCGGCAAAATCTTCCCTGGAAAGGGGATTCCAGAGGGATAAATCCAGCTCAGGGAAGTGGGCATCACCTTCAACTTCAGCATGAATCAGGGTCAAATATAGCCTCTCTACCCGGTCTAACATGTCGGTATAAAGTTGGGCGCCGCCGATAATCATCACCTCATCAGCACCCTCTACGATAGCCACACTTTGTGCCAATGTTAGAGCTTCATCAATACTGTGGGCAACGCGCACACCGTCAGCGGTCCAACTTGGCTGAGTGGTCACCACGATATTGGTTCGCCCAGGCAGCGGTTTACCGATGGATTCATAGGTTTTGCGGCCCATAATAATGGGCTTGCCCATGGTGACGGCTTTAAAATATTTAAGGTCGTTAGGCAGATACCAGGGTAGCTGGTTATTGCGGCCAATGACCCTGTTTTCTGCCATGGCAACAATCATGGCTATGCGTACTTCAAACTCTTCACTCATAACTAACACTTTCTCTTATTTGCATGGCGCCGCCTCTTAACCACACCTGTCATTCCCGCGCAGGCGGGAACCCAGACTGCATGCCACTCAGGCCAGTAGATTCCCGCCTGCGCGGGAATGACTGGGATTTTACACAGCAATAGGCGCTTTAATTAACGGGTGCGGCTCATAGCCCTCAAAGACAAAATCCTCAAAGTCATATCCAAATATCGAACCAGGTTTACGCTTGATGACCAGCTTGGGCAATGAGCGCGGCTCACGCTTAAGCTGCTCAAAAGCAATCTCATCCGTTAGATGGTTGCTATACAGGTGGCAGTCACCAAAGGTATGAACAAAGTCGCCCACTTCCAGATCGCATTGCTGGGCCACCATATGGGTTAGCAAGGCATAGCTGGCGATATTAAAAGGCACCCCTAAAAACAGGTCAGCGCTGCGCTGGTAGAGCTGGCAGGACAGCTTGCCGTCCAGTACATAGAACTGAAATAAAGTATGACAGGGAGGCAGCGCAGCGCGACCTTGCTCGGCATTTTCTTGCGGGCCAATGGATTCATCGGGCAGGTCCGCCGGGTTCCAGCCACTGACAATCAGGCGGCGAGAGTCGGGCTTGGTTTTAATCGTGCGAATCAAATCGCTGATCTGGTCGATGGTGGAGCCATCGGGGCATTCCCAGCTGCGCCATTGCTTGCCGTAGATGGGGCCCAGGTCGCCATCAGGCAAAGCCCACTCGTCCCAAATCGATACGCCACGTTCTTTTAACCAGTTGTTATCGGTACTGCCATTTAAGAACCAGATCAGCTCATAAATAATACTTTTCAGGTGAATTTTCTTGGTGGTTACCAGCGGAAAACCTTCGCTTAAGTCAAACCGCAGTTGGCGGCCAAATACAGAACGAGTGCCCACACCGGTTCTGTCGCCTTTATCGGTACCGTTATCAATGACGTCCTGAATTAATTCCAGATATTGTTTCATGCCTTGTTAAACCTCATTGCGCTATTTTTTGCGTTTGTTCTTTTTAGATCTTTTGGTTTTTGTTACCGCAGTAGATTTTGGCGCCGGCGGAGCTGATGCATGGCGGTAAGCATAAACAATCAGCAGTATCCCCGCGACTATCATCGGCAGTGACAGCAACTGCCCCCGGGTTAACCAACCAAAAGCATCAAAGCCAATATGGCCATCGGGCTGGCGGAAAAACTCAACGATAAACCGAAAGCAGCCATAAGCCACCATAAAGACTCCGGACACTGACCATACTGGCCGCGACCGGCGAGAGAAACCGTAGACAATTAAAAAAAGTAATAACCCTTCCAGGCCTGCCTGGTATAGCTGCGAAGGGTGGCGGGCCAAACCGCTGGGGTCAGCGGGGAAAATCATCGCCCAGGGTACTAGCTCAGGGTCTGCCTGGCGGCCCCATAATTCCTGGCCAATAAAATTACCGATACGGCCAAAGCCCAAACCGAGCGGTACTATTGGCACTACAAAGTCCAGCATCTGGCCCGGCTGTAAGTTCAGTCGGCGAGCATAGATGATCATCGCCACCATCACCCCCAAAAAGCCACCATGGAAGGACATGCCCCCTTCCCACACTTTTAATAGCCACAGGGGGTTATCTAAAAACTTATCAAAGTTGTAAAAAAACACATAGCCAAAGCGCCCACCTAACACTACCCCTAAGGCACCGTAAAAAATCAGGTCATCTATCTGTTTGCGATTGATAGGCGTGTAATCAAAACCGGCGCGACGTGAGGCCAAAAACCAGGCAGAGGCAAAGGCCAGTAAATACATTAGTCCATACCAATGTATTGAAATGGGCCCTAGTGAAACCGCCACCGGGTCGAAGTTGGGGTGTGTAAGCATGCTGCCAGTTATCATCGCTAATTCGAGAGGCGCCTATTATGCCGCAAGCCAAGCCCACACCCAACAGCCAGCGTGATAAACTGCCGCAATGTGCTTAATTTTATTCGCTTATCAACATCATCCTGACTTTCCTTTGATCGTTGCTGCCAATCGCGATGAGTTTTACCAGCGTCCAACCCAGGCTGGGCACTTTTGGCCAGAGGCACCGTCGCTGTTTGCCGGCAGGGATTTGGAAGCTGGCGGAACATGGATGGGGGTGAATAAGCAGGGGCGCTTTGCCGCAGTCACTAATTACCGGGAAAACACTGTGGTACCGGCTGATGCCATTAGTCGCGGCAATTTATGTAGCGATTTTTTGCGCAGCGATAACAATACGGTCAGTTACCTGCAGAGTATTGATCAGCAAAAACAGCAGTACGCCGGTTTTAATTTATTGGCGGGGACAATGAATCAACTCTATTACTATTCCAATCGCCAGGGTGAGATTAAACCGCTGGCCCCAGGGGTTCATGGCTTAAGTAATAGCTTGTTAAATACCAGCTGGCCTAAAGTGGATACGGGTGTGGCGAGCCTTGAAAATATCATTGCCTCGACGACAGACCCGAAACAAATACTCACGCTGTTATTGGACCAGCAACGGGCCAGTGACCATGAACTGCCCAGCACCGGTATTGATATTGAAATGGAAAGGATGCTGTCCAGCCGATTTATTCAATCGGAAAACTATGGCACGCGCAGTTCAACGGTTTTATGTGTTGATCGTAATGGCGGGGTTGCGTGGCTTGAACAAAGCTTTGATGCTAAAGGGGTAACTAGCGGGATACGCTCACACAGTTTCTAGCATACCGTCATTCCCGCGAAGGCGGCAATCCAGCCTGCATGCTTAATGCGCTGAGTCTACCATCATCGCTTTAGCTAAACGCTGGGAGCTGGATTCCTGAATCGACTGCTCCATATACTCGCGAATTTCTGCAGCATTTTCCAAGGTCATCACATGGGCCAGCATTTCTTTGGCTTTTTTCATGCTGATATTACGAATGACTGATTTTACTTTTGGCAAAGTGGTGGCGTTCATCGATAACACATCGTAACCCATGGCCATTAATAACACGGCCGCACCTGGCTCACCGGCCAACTCACCACAAATACTCACCTTGCGCCCTTCTGCATGGCCATCGTTAACCACATGTTGCAGGGCCTGCAATACCGCAGGGTGAAAGGTCTGGTATATATCAGCAACACGAGCGTTATTGCGGTCAACAGCTAGCAGGTACTGAGTTAAATCATTAGAGCCTACGGAAAGAAAACCAACCCGTTTGGCAAATTGCCTGGCCTGGTAAACTGCGGCCGGCACTTCAACCATCACACCAATTAATGGCAACTCCAATTCAAAATCCAACTCTTCTACCAATTCATCATGAGCCCGGTAAATTAATTCCAACGCCTCTTCCAATTCCGGCACGCTGCTAATCATTGGTAGCATGATGCGTAAGTTACCCAAGCCCGCATTGGCTTTCATCATCGCTCGTACTTGCACCAGGAAAATTTCCGGGTGATCAAGTGTGACTCGGATACCGCGCCAACCTAAAAAGGGATTATCTTCTTCGATGGGGAAATACGGCAGCGATTTATCACCACCAACATCCAGCGTTCGCATAGTCACCGGCATAGGGGCAAAAGCTTCTAACTGGTCGCGATATATTTTGCGTTGCTCTTCTTCACTGGGAAAACGTTCGCGCAATAGAAAAGGCACTTCAGTACGAAACAGACCGACACCTTCGGCACCTCGATCTAACGATCTGGCAATATCGGCCTGCAAACCGGTATTCACCCAAAGCGGCAAGCGATAATCATCGGTGGTAACACAGGGCTCATCTTTTAAAGCTTCCAGTTCTTTTGAAAACTGTAGTTCTTCTTCATAGATAGTCTGGAAACGATGTTGCAGTTCTGCGGAAGGGTTGAAATAAACATGACCGTTGTAGCCATCAAGAATAATTTCACTGCCTTCAATTTGGGTATAGGGTAAATCCACAGCACCCATCACTGTGGGTATGCCCATTGACCGCGCAAGAATGGCAACATGGGAATTACTGGAACCACGAACGGAAATCAGGCCCACTAAATTTTCAGGGGGAACTTCGCCCAACATGGAGGCTGTCAGCTCTTCACCCACTAAAACTGTGCGCTCGGGATAATCTACAGGCCCGCTATTAGCAGCCTGTAAATACGATAACACCCTGCGACCTAAATCTTTTACATCAGTAGCCCGCTCTTTTAAGTAGGCATCTTCCATCATTTCAAAGGTGCGAACGTGTTTAAGAATAACTTTACTTAAAGCACCCTGGGCCCACTCACCCTGAAGAATATGTACATCCACTTCAGCGGCCAGGGCGTCATCGGCTAACATACTTAGATAAACATCAAACAGTGCCCGCTCTTCTTTCGCCAGACGGGTTGCCAGTTTGCGCCCCAGTGCTTTGATATCTTCCCTAACGGCCTCTAAACATTCATGGAAAAAATCCAGCTCATCCTGAATATCTTTGCTGCGACGCATTGGCACGGAGTTAAGGTCAGCGGTGGGCGCCACTACAATCGCATGACCAATGGCAATACCCGGCGCACCGGCCACACCGCGAAACCTGGCACTGCCCTGACGCTCGCCGCTATCATCCAGCGCAACTAATAAACCCGTCGCCTGGGCGTGGGCAATAACACCGGCTAACTGCGCGGAAACCGTTACCAGAAAAGCTTCATCATCTTCATCAAACCGGCGGCGGGTTTGTTGCTGGATAACCAGCACACCCAACACATTGCGCTGGTGGATAATAGGCACACCCAAAAATGCACTGTAGCGTTCTTCGCCAATACCGGGCATAAATAAAAACTGGGGATGGGACTCGGCGTTTTCCAGGTTGAGCGGCTCTTCTCGTGCCGCTACCTGACCGACCAGACCCTCGGTTGGGGCCATGGAAATTTTACCGACAAATTCTTTATTGAGACCTTCGGTGGCACTAAAGACATAGCGACCCTGGGTCGATTCGCGCAGGTAAATAGAGCAAACTTCTGTGCCCATCGTATCTTGCACTCGCGCCACGGTAATATCTAATACCGATTGCAAGTGGTCGGCAGTATTTACTTCCTGAACAATACTGCGTAGCGAGTCGAGCATGTTTTTTTGCATTTAGTTAACTCTTAGTCCTTGTTGGTCGTTCTCAGTCATTTTGCGCAGCCGCATCAACAACCATGCGGCTGTGCCTGGGCGCCAATTCTTTTAGTGCGCGACGATAGACTTCGCGCTTAAAAGGAATGACCTGACCCAACGGGTACCAATAACTGGCCCACTGCCAGCTATCAAACTCCGGCTTATGATCGTTATCAAAACGAACACTGGCATCGTCCGCTAACATCCGTAACAAAAACCATTTTTGTTTTTGACCAATGCACAGTGGCTTGCTATCCCGGCGGATCAGGCGCTGCGGCAAACGATAACGCAACCACCCCCGGGTACAGGCCACTACTTCGACATCTTTTGCGGTTAACCCGACTTCTTCTTTTAGCTCGCGGAATAGCGCCTGCTTTGCGCTCTCCCCTTCTTGAATACCACCTTGCGGAAACTGCCAAGCGTCTTGCCCTACTCGCCTGGCCCATAATACTTCGCCTTTGGCGTTGGCTATTATTATGCCAACATTGGCGCGAAACCCCTCTGAATCAATCAATGGCTACTCCAAAACTCTCGCAGTGGTTGTCTTGCCGATGGTTAATTGGACGGCAAGTTAGGCTGCAAGGCCATATTACAAAGCATCTATTGTTCCATAAATCGGGGATTTATAGAAATCGGATGATTTTTCAGGCTGCTATGGGGCTTTCGGGGATGCAAAAGAACATCGTCACCAGTATGCTATGCGGCCATTACAAACTGATGACACTGACCTTTTGGAGCAGCTTCTGTGACCCTTGCCATTTTTGATCTCGACAATACTCTTTTAGGTGGGGACAGCGACCATGCCTGGGGCCAGTTTCTGGTAGATCAAGGCATAGTCGACGCTGATGCCTACCAAAAGGCCAATGATTACTTCTTTGAGCAGTATCAGCAGGGGGCGATGAATGTCTTTGAATTTCTGGAATTTGCCCTAAAGCCCCTGTCTCAACACCCTAAAGCGCAGCTGGATGCCTGGCATCAGTTGTTTATGAAGCAGGTGGTTGCCCCGATGCGTCTAACCAAGGCAGATGCCCTGCTAAAGAAGCACCGCGACCAAGGTGATTTTCTGCTGATTATTACGGCCACCAATCGTTTTGTGACTGAGCCAATTGCCGAAAGTATGGGTGTTGATCATATCCTGGCGACGGAGCCTGAATTTATTGATGGTGCTTATACCGGCAGGGTGGCGGGTACGCCTTGTTTTCAGGCAGGCAAGGTTGAACGGTTGAATGAATGGCTGGCGGAAACCGGGCATTCGTTGGAGGGGAGTTACTTTTATAGTGACTCCAGGAATGATTTGCCTTTGTTGGAGATTGTGGATTACCCGGTGGCGGTGGATGCGGATGAGGCCTTGACTCAGTATGCTGAGAGTCAGGGATGGCCGGTGATTAGTTTGAGATAACACCGTCATTCCCGCGAAGGCGGGAATCCAGCCTGCATGCTTATGCTGTTATTTCCGCTAA
>JAAELM010000044.1 GCA_024226635.1 Oceanicoccus sp.
CGGGTATAGTTCAGTGGTAGAACGTCAGCCTTCCAAGCTGAATATGCGGGTTCGATTCCCGCTACCCGCTCCATGTTTTGGTTGGCAGCTCCTTAAGGGTTTGCACTGAGCTTGGTTGTTTTTGAGAGTGCTCATATAGCTCAGTCGGTAGAGCACTTCCTTGGTAAGGAAGAGGTCACCGGTTCAAATCCGGTTATGAGCTCCAAATTTTGTAATGGTTCTTTGCGTTAAATTTAAAGGATCGTTTGGCGACGGTTATAGGCTGGTCGCAGGTTTTAGAGGTTTGATATCGGTAGGCGGTTTTTGAGCCTTTGATGATTACAGGCCAGTGGCTCAATTGGTAGAGCACCGGTCTCCAAAACCGGTGGTTGGGGGTTCGAGTCCCTCCTGGCCTGCCATTATATCAAAGCACTTCTTCGCATAGTGGCGAAGCGGTGCTTTACGCCTGTTATTTTGAAGAAAAGGCACCGATTTAGCGGTGCTGATAGTGAGATGCAAGTTTATGAACGCAAGTGCGGAATCTCAAAGCGGCGGATTAGACGGCCTTAAATGGTTGCTGGTTGTGGCGCTTCTTGTTGCTGGTATTGGTGGCAATGTTTATTACGACGATCAGTCTCTTCTATATAGAGTTATAGGTCTTGTTGTTATTGCTCTGGTTGCTGCTTATGTAGCGGTGCAAACAGTGCAGGGCGCAGCGTTTTGGAAGCTGGCTAAAGAGGCCAGAACAGAAATACGTAAAGTGGTTTGGCCAACGCGTCAAGAAACCACGCAGACCACATTGATTGTGGTGGCTTTTGTATTTGTAATGGCGCTGATCCTCTGGGGTTTGGATACCTTGTTGGGTTGGTTAGTTTCTCTGGCGATCGGTTAATAGATTAATAGGTTAGGGGTGAAGAATGTCTAAGCGTTGGTATGTAGTTCACGCCTACTCGGGTTATGAAAAAAAGGTAGCCCTTGCGCTTCAAGAGCGTATTGCGTTACAGAAGATGGAAGATAAATTCGGTGAGGTATTAGTGCCCACTGAAGAAGTGGTTGAAATGCGCGGTGGTCAAAAGCGTCGCAGCGAGCGCAAGTTCTTTCCCGGCTATGTATTGGTTGAGATGGAGTTGTGTGATGAAAGCTGGCACTTAGTCAAAGAGACGCCTCGTGTTATGGGTTTTATTGGTGGTAAAGCGGATAAGCCTGCACCAATCACAGAGGCGGAAGCTAACACTATTCTTCAGCGTGTAGAAAGTGGTGAAGCGCCTAAGCCTAAAACCCTATTCGAGCCAGGTGAAATGGTTCGTGTTGTTGATGGCCCGTTTAATGACTTCAATGGCGTGGTTGAAGAAGTAAATTATGAAAAGAGCAAACTGCATGTTGCGGTATTGATCTTCGGTCGTTCAACGCCAGTTGAGTTGGACTTCGGTCAGGTAGAAAAGACGTAAGAATTTTTAAGTAGTATCTGCTCGCAGATACTTTAACCGGGGAGCCGGAGACCAGCGGAAAACAGATTAAGTTTGAAGTTGCGAGGCGCTACTACCCAAAGGAGAAGTGAAATGGCTAAAAAAGTCGAAGCTTATATCAAGCTGCAAGTGCCTGCTGGCCAGGCAAACCCAAGTCCACCGGTTGGTCCTGCTCTAGGTCAGCACGGTGTGAATATCATGGAATTCTGTAAAGCATTTAACGCTGATACCCAGGGCGTTGAACCAGGTCTTCCTGTTCCTGTTGTGATCAGTGTTTATAGTGATCGCAGCTTTACATACATCACCAAGACTCCTCCGGCTTCAATCTTATTGAAGAAGGCTGCGGGTATTAAGAGTGGTTCTGGTACTCCTAATACTAAGAAAGTAGGTAAAGTGACTCGTGCACAGTTGGAAGAAATTGCTACCACTAAAATGCCTGATCTGACTGCTGCTGATATGGATGCTGCGGTTCGCACAATTGCTGGTAGCGCCCGCGCCGCCGGTATCGAGACTGAGGGTGTGGTGTAATGACTAAGCTATCTAAGCGCCAAAAGGCGATTAATGAAAAAGTTGAAGCGGGCAAGTTGTATCCGATTGAAGATGCTGTTGCTTTGCTAAAAGAAGTTTCTACCGTTAAGTACACAGAGACTGTTGATATTGCAGTCAATCTAGGCGTTGATGCCAAGAAATCTGATCAGGTTGTTCGCGGTGCCACTACTTTACCTCACGGTACCGGTAGTGAAGTACGTGTTGCTGTTTTTGCTCAAGGCGATAACGCTGAGAAAGCAAAAGCTGCTGGTGCGGACATTGTTGGCATGGATGATCTGGCCGCTGAAGTTAAAGCCGGTAATCTGGATTTTGACGTAGTTATTGCTGAGCCAGCTGCTATGCGTGTTGTTGGTCAGTTGGGTACAGTTCTTGGTCCTCGAGGCCTAATGCCTAACCCTAAAACTGGCACCGTTACCCCTGACGTAGAAACAGCGGTAAACAATGCTAAAGCCGGTCAGGTTCGTTACCGTATCGACAAGAACGGTATTATCCACGGTGCTATCGGTAAGATATCTTTTGATGCCAATGCTATTAAAGAAAATCTTGAAGCCCTGGTCTTGGATTTACAAAAAGGCAAGCCTTCTTCTGCTAAAGGTATATACCTTAAGAAGATGGTGCTATCGACTACGATGGGTCCTGGTTTGTTATTAGATCAATCTTCTTTAGAGCTTTCCAAGTAAGGCGCTAAAGAGGTTAAAAGAACTTTGTGGTCTGTCCCGTTTTTTGGAAGACAGGCCGTCAAAGACCGTAGGTGTTATAGGTTTCTGTTCCGCTGTATTGATTAGAAGTCTGGCTTAATGAGGCGAAAGCTAAACCTACGCAGACGGTGAATTGTTAAGTATTTGACGACCACCGAAACAACTTGCCAAAAACAGCTTTGCTGCTTTTGGCAAAAAACTGAAACGATAAGTGCAGCAAGATTCGTGCTTATCAAATTGGAGAAAAATTGTGGCAATAGGACTCGAAGACAAAAAAGCGATTGTCGCTGAAGTCCAGCAAGTTGCTCAAGGTGCATTATCTGCAGTAGTTGCCGACTCACGTGGCGTTTCTGTTGTTGATATGACTGCACTGCGTAAAGAGGCTCGTGAGGCAGGCGTGTATATGCGCGTCGTACGTAACACGTTGGCCAAGCGCGCTGTTGAAGGTACAGACTATGAGTGTCTTGTTGATACTTTTGTCGGCCCAACTTTAATTGCATTTTCTAACGAACACCCAGGTGCCGGTGCACGCATCCTGAAAGCGTTCGCAAAAGATAATGACAAGTTAGAGCTGAAGGCTGCTGCCTTTGAAGGTGAGGTGACTGATGTCGCGATGTTGGCAGTACTGCCTACATACGACGAAGCAATCGCCAAGCTGATGAGCGTGATGAAAGAAGCATCTGCTGGAAAACTGGTCCGCACACTTGCGGCCCTTCGCGACCAAAAAGAAACAGAAGCTGCTTAATTTTCTCTCTGCTGGAGAGATTGTTATTAGCTTTTAATGAATTTACCGAGTGCAGTCAAAACGCACTCAACGATATAGGAACTGAATCATGTCTTTATCTCAAGAAGATATCATCAATGCAGTTGCTGAAATGTCAGTTACAGATGTTGTAGCACTGATTGAAGCAATGGAAGAAAAATTTGGCGTATCTGCAGCGGCTGCTGTAGCTGCTGGTCCTGCTGGCGATGCTGGCGGTGCTGCTGAAGAGAAAACTGAGTTTGACGTTGTTCTTACTGCCACTGGCGATAAGAAAGTTAACGTTATCAAAGCAGTTCGTGCCATCACCGGCCTTGGTCTGAAAGAAGCCAAAGGCATGGTTGACGGTGCACCCTCAACTGTTAAAGAAGCAGCTTCTAAAGAAGACGCTGAAGAAGCTAAAAAGCAGCTTGAAGAAGCTGGTGCATCTGCCGAGCTTAAGTAAGCTGGTAGTTGTTAAGCGCTTGAATAGAGCGGCGTTAATCGCCGCTGTATGATAAGCGTTGGGCTGACGGGTTATTCTGGAAATTTCAGAATTTTGACCGTCGGCCTTTTTCTGTTTATAGGTTTTCTGCACAAAAATGTTTTTGCTGTTAGAAAACCGACTTGGTTGAAATGGTTCCGTCTATTAGTTTGCCGGAACTGTTAATCAAGGAAACCTGATTTCAGGATTGTTATGAGCCGTTGTCGCGCATGTTGCGGATGACGATCAGAAACGAAAGCTGGGGAGCGCTAATGGCCTACTCTTATACAGAGAAAAAACGTATCCGTAAGGATTTCGGCAAGATGTCCCATGTAATGGATGTGCCGTATCTTTTGGCGATACAGTTGGATTCGTACAAAAAATTCACTCAAGAAGACTCTAGCCAGGGTAATCGAGCCGAAATGGGCTTGCACGCTGCGTTTAAGTCGGTCTTCCCGATTGTCAGCTATTCTGGCAGCGCGGCACTTGAGTATGTTGACTATGCACTGGGTGCGCCGGCCTTTGATGTGGCCGAGTGTCAGCTGCGTGGTGTCACTTACGCAGTTCCCCTGCGGGTTAAAGTGCGGTTGATTATTTATGATAAGGAATCATCCAGCAAAACCATCAAAGATATAAAAGAGCAAGAAGTCTATATGGGTGAAATCCCATTAATGACTGAGAATGGTACCTTCGTTATCAATGGTACAGAGCGTGTAATCGTTTCTCAGTTACATCGTTCACCGGGCGTGTTCTTTGATCACGATAAAGGCAAGACTCACTCTTCCGGTAAGTTACTGTATTCAGCGCGAGTGATTCCCTACCGTGGTTCATGGTTAGACTTCGAATTCGATCCGAAGGATATGGTTTATGTACGTATCGATCGTCGTCGTAAACTACCAGCGACAATTTTGCTGCGTTCATTAGGTTACAGTTCAGAAGAAATTCTGGATATGTTCTATGACGTTGACGAATTTACTGTTGATAAAGATGGCAACTACAAAATGACGTTGATCCCCGAACGTCTACGTGGTGAGGTGGCATCTTTTGATATTACCGGTAAAGGCGGCAGTGTAATCGTTGAGTCTGGCCGTCGTATTACTGCCCGTAATATTCGCCAGATCGAAAAAGAAAAACTAAAAGCCCTTCAGGTACCTGAAGAGTATGTTATGGGTCGTTCATTGGCGAAAAATATCGTTGATGAAAAGACCGGTGAAATCCTGGTTGAGTGTAACACTGAGTTGACTGAAGAAGTCATGGCGCAGTTAGCCGAAGCCGGTGTTAAGGCGATCGAAACTATCTACACTAACGAACTGGATTGCGGTCCATTTATTAGTGACACCCTGCGTATCGATCCTTCTCGTAATGAGTTGGAAGCACTGGTAGAAATCTACCGGATGATGCGTCCTGGTGAGCCACCGACTAAAGAGTCGGCGGAAAATCTATTCCAGAACCTGTTCTTCTCTCCAGAGCGCTATGACTTGTCGACTGTTGGTCGCATGAAGTTTAACCGTCGCCTGGGTCGTGAAGCTGTGACTGGCAGTGGTATTCTGGATAACGATGATATCGTTTCCGTACTGAAGACATTGGTTGATATTCGCAACGGTAAAGGCGTGGTTGATGATATCGATCACCTGGGCAACCGTCGCGTACGTTCTGTTGGTGAAATGGCTGAAAACCAATTCCGTGTAGGTCTGGTTCGTGTTGAGCGCGCTGTTAAAGAGCGTTTGTCGATGGCCGAGTCTGAAGGCTTAATGCCACAAGACATGATCAATGCCAAGCCGGTTGCTGCCGCTGTTAAAGAATTCTTTGGTTCTTCACAGCTGTCCCAGTTTATGGATCAGAACAACCCGCTGTCAGAAGTCACGCACAAGCGTCGTGTTTCGGCCTTGGGGCCTGGTGGTCTTACCCGTGAACGTGCTGGTTTTGAGGTGCGAGATGTACACCCGACTCACTACGGTCGCGTATGTCCTATCGAAACACCTGAAGGTCCAAATATCGGTTTGATTAACTCATTGGCAACCTATGCCCGCACTAACGATTATGGTTTCTTAGAGAGTCCATACCGTAAAGTGGTTAAAGGTGTTGCGACTGAAGACATTGAATATCTGTCGGCGATCAACGAATCTGAGTACATCATTGCACAGGCTTCGGCGACGCTAGACAAAAAGAACAAATTAGTTGATGAGCTGGTAGCGGTACGTCACCTTAACGAGTTTACCGTTAAGGCTCCGGATGAAGTTCAGTATATGGACGTTTCTCCGAAGCAGGTGGTATCGGTTGCAGCGGCATTGATTCCCTTCCTTGAGCACGATGATGCGAACCGTGCATTGATGGGGTCAAATATGCAGCGTCAGGCTGTACCCACACTGAAGTCTGATAAGCCTTTGGTAGGTACTGGTATTGAGCGCTATGTAGCTGCTGACTCCGGTGTTTGTGAGGTTGCACGTCGCGGTGGTGTTGTCGATAGTATCGACTCCGGCCGTATTGTTGTTCGTGTAAACGACACCGAAGTAGAAGCTGGCCAGCCGCCGGTTGATATCTACAACTTAACCAAATACACCCGTTCTAACCAGAACACCTGTATCAACCAGCGTCCTATCGTTACCGAAGGCGACATTATCCAGCGTGGCGACATACTGGCTGATGGTCCTTCTATCGATTTAGGTGAATTGGCACTGGGCCAGAATATGCGTATCGCATTCATGCCCTGGAATGGCTACAACTTTGAGGATTCGATCCTTGTTTCTGAGCGTGTCGTTAAAGAAGACCGTTTCACAACGATCCACATTCAGGAATTAACCTGTATTGCCCGTGATACCAAACTGGGTTCTGAAGAAGTGACTTCAGATATTCCAAATGTTGGCGAAGGTGCGCTAGGTAAACTGGATGAATCCGGTATTGTTTA
>JAAELM010000045.1 GCA_024226635.1 Oceanicoccus sp.
CCATGTTGCAAAAACCACAAGTGCAAGCGCTACCCACCCTCTTCCTGCTACCATACCTTCAACCCACATGGGCGTATAGGCAATTGCAAGATAAACACCACCCAGTCCTGCCATGGCACCGCCAAATAACACAGCTAAGTATCGGATTCCAATGACAGAAAATCCTAAAGCATGCCCTGATTTGGGACTTTCCCCAATGGCTTTCAAGATAAGGCCGCCCCTTGTTTTATATAAAAACCACATAATACCGATCAGAAGAACCAGTGACAGATAAATCAAAATATCATAGGAAAAAACCAATGGACCCAATATGGGAATATTGCTGAGAATTGGGATGTGAAGTTCAGGTACCCCTTTAAGGGCAACGCTTGTATACTCGATCCCCATAAAAGCACTTAACCCGGTTCCAAAAATAGTCAGGGCAAGACCGCTTGCCACCTGATTTGCCATTAAAGTGAGGGTAAGTACTGCAAAAATAAGCGACATGAGTGCTCCTGCCAGCATTCCGCAGGCAACAGCAGCAAGAATACTTCCGGTTTTAGCCATTGTAATGAAACCAGATATGGCTCCTACCAGCATCATCCCTTCAACACCAAGATTTAAAACTCCGGATTTTTCAACAATAAGTTCGCCTAACGCCGCATAAACAAGAGGCGTGCCCGCGGCAACAGTGGCAATCAGAATATTAATAATAGTATCTGGATTCATGATTTAGTTCCTTGC
>JAAELM010000046.1 GCA_024226635.1 Oceanicoccus sp.
ATCATTTGTTTAATATGAATTTTTCACAATTAAATAACGATGGCCTCGTAAAAGTATTAAAGCTACTCTCTATGTCATTCCCACGCAGGCTGGAATCCAGTTATTTCAACAAGTTCTGGATTCCCGCCTGCGCGGGAATGACGGTAAGGGGGGAAATGATGGTAAGCGTGTGGTCCCAAAACTTTGTTATACTGTTGCCCCGTCTAACTCGAATAGCAAAACAATGCCCCACGAATTCCCTGAAGATCATAAGCAAGCTGTTTACAACGCCATATATCAGCGGCGGGATATGCGCCATTTTTTATCGGCGCCTGTTGATCCCGATGTAGTGAACAAATTATTGGCAGCTGCTCATGCCGCTCCCAGTGTTGGCATGATGCAGCCCTGGCGCTTTATGCGTATTAGTGATCCGGCTGTCCGGCAGTCTTTGCATCAGTTAGTCGAGCAGGAGCGTATTAAAACCGCCAAGGCTTTGCAGCAGCGTGAAGATGAGTTTATGCAGCTAAAAGTTGAAGGGATTATGGATTGTGGTGAGTTGCTGGTGGTGGGCTTGATGGATAAGCGCGACAATTTTGTTTTTGGCCGTCGTACTTTACCGGAAATGGATTTGGCGTCAGTGTCTTGTGCGATTCAAAATATGTGGCTAGCGGCAAGGGCTGAAGGTTTGGGCCTGGGTTGGGTGTCGATGTTTGATCCCGGTGCTGTGCGTGAATTATTAGCTATGCCGGATGACACCAAACCTGTTGCTATTTTATGCCTGGGCCATGTTGAGAAATTTTATGATGCGCCCATGTTAGAGCAAGAAGGCTGGATCAAAAGCGGTAAGCTGGATAATGTGGTTATGGACAATGGCTGGCAGGAAGATAAAGCCAGCGACGCCCATCAACGGGATTAATTATAGTGTTGGTACTAAAAATAGTCCTGCGCTAAGTAACGCCGTCGTTTCAATAATTTCAGTAGCAGCTCCTGCTGTATCGCCCGTCGCCCCTCCCAATCTTTGTAACATTAAGCGTCGCAGTAAAAATAGTATTAGCGTGCAACTGCCAAGTATAAGTAGCCCGGAGGTGATACTCCCTAAGGCAATACCACAGAGAATAATCGCCGCTAAGGTGGTCTGTCTGGCGATAGCGGGGCAGTGCTCAATAAAGTGTTTGGCAATGCCTGAAGGTTGTACGTAAGGCGCATAAGGAAATGGGCCTGGAATAAATAATAACGGCGCTATACAGCGACCTAAAATCGGCGCGATGATTAATACCATCCACAGTTGGTGCTGCACAACGATCGTTAAAGCCGCAAACTTCACCAGTAAAACACAGACCACAGCAACTAGTGCACCGCTGCCGCAACGGGAATCATGCATAATTTCCAGGGTTCTATTGACGTCATTGGTACCACCTAACCAGCCGTCCGCGCTGTCGGCCAGACCGTCCAGATGAAGACCGCCGGTGACGGCAGCCCAGAAAGCTACCAATACGGCAGCAATGACTAATGGCGATGTTAAAGGAAATAATGCTTTTGCCAACACCAACATCATTAGGCCAATGACCAGGCCGACAATGGGGAAGCAGAGCAATGATCGCCCTTCATCTTCTGGCGCTATGCTTTCAAATCGCGGCATAGGTAAGCGCGTTAAAAAAATAAAGGCGGTGGCCAGGGCTTTTAACCAATGACTTGTAGTTAGCCTCATGGTTATCCTATTGATGAACGTTATGAAAAATTAATTGCGGCCAATGGTCTTTACCTTGTTGATGGTGAACTTTGACTCTACTTAAACAGGCATAGGGAACTTCAATACGAGATAGTGCTGTGAGTGGAGTTTCCATAATATGGCCTAGCAAGGCTCGGATAACGCCGCCGTGACAAATCAGCAATATATGTTTGCCACCATGCTGTTTTATCAAGCCTTCCCATGCCGAGCCAATACGTGCTGAAAAATCGGTAAAGGGTTCGCCATTAGGTGGGCTGTAACGATGGGGTTGCCGCCATATTTTGCTAAACAGTACTGGGTCGTTAGCTTTTAATTCCTCAAAGGATTTACCGTCCCAGTCGCCAAAGTCCATTTCTAAAAAACCCTCATTTATCGTCACCGGGGTGCCGTGCTGTTGATTGATATCATCGGCAAAGGCGGCGCAGCGTTGTAGTGGTGAGGTAATGATTTGTTGCCAGGGTGCAGACGGATCTATTAACGGGTTGAGGCGATCCTGCATCTGTTGGTAACCATTATCCGATAGGGGGACATCAATGCGTCCTCGCAAAATATCATCGGCTACGGTTTGGCCGTGGCGTAAAATATCGATGGTCGTGGTTTGAAAGTCAGTTATTGTCATAGTGTTTGTCATGCTGTTTGTTATATTGTCATGGTGTGGCCGTACTAATATTAGCGCTGTCGAAGGTTGCCATGCTGTTGTGCAGTGTACAAGCTAATTGCAACAGGGGAACAGCGCAGGCGGCACCGCTGGCTTCTCCCAGGCGCATTTGTAATTGTAGTAGTGGTGTTTTATCTAAGGCAGCGACTACCGCTTGATGGCCGGGTTCAGCGGATTGATGACCTAAGATTAACCAAGGGGCAATGCCGGGTTGATAGCACAGGGCAGTGAGTGCGGCAATGGAAGCAATAAATCCATCAATTAATAAGGGCATACCCACTTGAGCACCACGGATAAAGGCACCTGTTAGTGCCGCAATCTCAAAGCCACCTAGCAGGCGTAGGTTTTCAAGGGCTTGGCTTGGTTTGGGTTGATGCAGGGCCAATGCGGCTTCAATAATCTGTTGTTTATGTTGCTGTGTCTCACGGTTAATACCGGTGCCCGGGCCGGTTAATGCCGAGGCAGGTTTTTGCAGAAGGGCGCAGGCCAGTGCGGTGGCTGAGGTGGTATTGGCAATGCCCATCTCACCACCAATAAATATATCGGCACTGGCTTCATCAATATGTTGTTTGCCTATGGCCAGGGCTTGTTGCAATTGTTGTTCAGTCATTGCCGCTGTTTTGGCAAAGTTGGCAGTGCCAGCCCCAAGGCGATTATCTTCAACGCCTGTTATAGCTTCCAGCTCTGTCACTGTACCGAGGTTGGCAACACGCAGTTTCGCGTTCAGTTGTTTAGCCAATACTGAAATAGCGGCGCCACCATGGGCAAAGTTTCTAATCATTTCTGCAGTAACTGCCTGTGGAAAGGCGGAGACTTTTTCGGCGGCAATACCGTGGTCCGCGGCAAAAATACTGATGGCGATGTTGTTGACGGCTGGGGTTTCGGTGGCTTGTAGCCCGGCTAGCTGAATGGCCAGTGTTTCCAATTGTCCTAAAGAGCCCGGTGGTTTTGTGAGTTGCTGCTGGCGCGCGGTTGCCGCCAGTATTGATTTATCACAGGGGGATTTAACGGGCTGCTCTAGCCAGTTCATAATAGGGGGTTTCCCTTCATGACTAGCGGTAAACCCGCAGCCGTTAGTATGACGCGGTCACAGTGTTTGGCTAAAGCCTGGTGCAGAAAGCCTGTTTCATCGACAAAGCGTCGGTTAATTTCACCCAGTGGGATAATGCCGGAACCGACTTCATTACCGACCAAAATAATATCGCCGGGTAGTGTGGCAAAACATTGCATAAGTTGTTGCCGTTGCTGTTGCCAGAAGTCTTTATCTTCCTGCATTAGGCAATTACTCAGCCATAGACTCAGACAGTCCACTAGCAAACAGCTATCAGCGCTGGCCTGCTGCTTTAGTTGCTCGGCGAGATATAACGGTTCTTCTATGGTGGGCCAGTGAGCGGGGCGGCTATTTCGGTGGTGCTGAATGCGTTGCTCCATTTCAACATCGTTATAGCTGGCGTCGGCGGTGGCAATATAGATAACTGATTTGCCGCTATCTTTGGCCAGCCGTTCTGCCAGTGAGCTTTTGCCGGAGCGGGCGCCGCCGAGGATCAGTTGTTTCATGGGTATCATTTTTTTGCTCTGTTACTCCCATAGTCTCGTCATTCCCATAGTCTCGTCATTCCCGTAGCCCCGTCATCGCCGTAGCCCCGTCATTCCCGCGAAGGCGGGAATCCAGCCTGCATGCTTATGCTGTTATTTCCGCGAGGCGGAAATCTACAGCGCTGGATTCCCGCCTTCGCGGGAATGACGTAAGTTGTCGTGGGA
>JAAELM010000047.1 GCA_024226635.1 Oceanicoccus sp.
AACAAAGCTGAGGATAATGGGTTCGCCTGCCTGCACACGAACCTGTGCTGGGCTGTACACCCCGTTCTCAACGGTTATGGAGACTTTGCCTTTTGTTGCTGCTGTAGTACCAGATTTATAAAGCCAAAACCACCAGATGATTAAGCCGATTAATACGAAACCTAATAAATTAATTATCAACATGATGCTAGCCTCCCTGATTAATGCTCTGATGCTTTAAACAAACGTAAACGGTTGGCATTACTCACCACCGTGAGCGAAGAGAAAGCCATTGCCGCCCCGGCAATAACTGGACTCAGCAGTAGCCCAAAGAACGGATACAAAACACCTGCTGCAAACGGGATACCTGCAACGTTGTAAATAAACGCACCAAACAGATTTTGCTTAATATTGCGTAATGTCGCTTTACTAATAGCTATGGCATCAGCCAAGCCATGTAATGAGCCACGCATCAGGGTTATGTCAGCACTTTCAATCGCCACATCAGTGCCTGTTCCAATGGCAAACCCGACATTGGCCTGAGCCAAGGCAGGCGCATCATTGATGCCGTCTCCTGTCATACCTACGATCTCACCTTGGGCCTGAAGCTCTTCAACCTTGTTGGATTTATCCTCAGGCAAGACTTCTGCAACAAACTCTGTAATACCTACTTTTTCTGCAACTGCCTTAGCTGTTGCGCGGTTATCACCGGTAAGCATTACGACACGTATGCCATTTGCTTGTAGCCGCTTCACTGCCTCTATTGAGTCTTTTTTGATCGGATCAGATACTGCAATTATTGCAGCAAGCTGCCCATTGAGAGCCAAGTACATAGGGGTCTGTGCTTCTGATGCCATACGTTGCGCATCAGCAATATGATGGTTGATAGAAATTGAGCGCTCTTCCATCAATTTTTCATTACCAAATAACAGGGTGCTTCCATCCACTTCACCTTCCACGCCATGTCCAGCAATCGCGTTAAAGTTCATCACTTTAGAAAGGGTAAACCCTTGGGCTTTGGCTGACTCCACTATAGAAAGTGCCAAGGGGTGTTCCGAACCGGACTCTAAACTTGCCGCTAAGCGAAGTATGTCTTCCTCTTTATGATTACCGGTCAACTGGATCTCTGTAACCTGAGGGCTACCTTCAGTTATGGTGCCGGTTTTATCCAGAATCATGGCGCTTATTTGAGAGGCCGTCTGTAAAGCTTCACCATTGCGGATCAATACACCCGCTTCTGCCGCTTTGCCCACACCCACCATCACCGACATGGGTGTTGCCAAT
>JAAELM010000048.1 GCA_024226635.1 Oceanicoccus sp.
GCCATAGCCAGGGCGACGGCATCTATGTGTCTGGCGGAGAGCCGCAATTAACGGGCAACACCATCAGCGATTGCGGCCGTTACGGGGTGTATGCACAATCTGGAGCTCTAAATATCAGCAACAATACTTTTGCATCCATTGCCAACTATGATGTCTATCTGGCGAACGCTGATAATGTTACCCTTAGCGGCAATACGATTACCAATGGTGTTTATATAAATAGTGGTGAATTAGCATCAGGATCGGGCAACAGCCTGGTTTATGATGATGCTAATCCTTTGAAATTAGCAGCCAATGATGTCAGCGACTTTTTAGCCAATAACACGATTACCAATATTACTTCTCAAAGTTATATAGAAGTAGTTTCCGGCACCATCAGCCGGGATGCCACCTGGCCGGCTTTAATGCCCTACCATATACTTGGCAATATCACTGTAAAGGGCTTAGACAGTGAAAACAATTCAGCCAGACTGACCATTGAAGCCGGAGCAAATCTGAAGTTTAACCGATACACCAATTTATATATTGGTACTTCATCCGGAGATCCGGGAGCGTTGATTGCCCAGGGCACACAAAATAATCCTGTCCTGATGACTTCCAACCAGCCGTCGCCTTCAGCAGGTGACTGGTACGGAATCACTTTTAATAATACTACGGATGACGATATCACCATGCTGGAACACTGCATTATCGAGTATGCCGGCATCGGGACAAGTGGCAAGGCTATATATATTAACAATGCCTCGCCGGTCATTGCCTCGAGTATTATCCGTTATAGCCAGGGCGATGGAATTAACGCGTATACAGGAGAGCCGCAAATAATCGGAAACACCATCAGCGATTGCGGCCGGTACGGGGTGTACGGCGGCTACTCAGGAGGTCAAAACATCAACAACAATACCTTTGCATCCATTGCAAACTATGATGTCTACCTGATGAGCGGCAACAATGTCACCCTTGATGGTAATACCATGAACAGTGGCGTTTATGTAAATAGTGCTACATTGGCGTCGGCATCGGGAAATAGTCTGGTCTATAATGATGCTTTTCCGCTGAAACTAACGGCTGATGATGTGGGCGGCTTTCTGGCCAGCAACACGATTACCAATATTACGTCCCAAAGTTATATAGACGTGGCTACCGGCGTTATCAGCCGGGATGCCACCTGGCCGGCTTTAATGCCCTACCATATACTTGGCAATATCA
>JAAELM010000049.1 GCA_024226635.1 Oceanicoccus sp.
AACGCGAGAAGTTGGCAACGGAGTTGGAATACTTTAGAAATAATCGGCACCGGATGCAATATGCCACGGCACGCGCCGCCAACCTGCCTATTGGCTCTGGGGTTACGGAAGCCGCATGAGTATTTTGACCAAACAGGCAACTTCTATACCGCTTCAACGTCTAGGTTTGTGTTTTTTGCCAGGACGTCAAAATCTGTATCCGTGTGGAGGATTGATATTTCACTACGAATAGCAACAGCAGCGATAAGGCAATCGATGAGCTTTCGCACCGTATAACCTCGTTGGCGACAGGTTCGGTAGAGTGCTGCTGCTGTATCGTAGTCTGTAGACTCCATGGGAAGTATTGACGCCCGGGCGATGAGTCGGCGCAGTTGATGAAGATGTTGCTCGTTGCGGGCACCGGCAAGCACTTCCATACGAACAACATCGCACGTGGCGATTTCAACACCTAGCAGATCATCGACTCGCTGGCAGACAGGAGAACCTGTATCGCGCAGAAACTCCACCCAAGCGGATGTGTCGATAAGAATCACGGTTGTCGATCAGTGCGCATCTCGTCTAGGTCGCCAATCCAGCCTGATCCTCGTAGCTGTCGAGCCTCCTCTAGTCCAAGGGGCTCCGCAGCCAGTGTTCGCAATGCAAAGTTTATAGCGTCGCGTTTTGTGACCAGTTGATACCGGCGCATCACGGTTGCGCATGCTTTGTCGTCAATATCCACGTTTGTGCGTGACATACACCAACTATACACCACGGTGCCTCAAAGCAGCAAGGCCATTGCGTTTAATATGCAATAGAATCAGCAAGCTCCTATTTTCGGGACCCACAGGGGTGTTGGGGCTTGCCGCAAGCTGTTGGGAGGAGGTAAAAATGACATCTTGCGCGTCAGTACCGTCGGATAAGAAAGCCTAAGGGAAGTAGGTAGGCGAAATCCTTGTGAGGAACGACGCGCGGGATAAGAACGTTAAGGTACTTATCCCATTCTGTTCTTTAGTGAGTCGTCATTGCTATAGAAGTTTATTTATGCCTTACATCGGACCATTCCGATTAAACACAAAAGACCTGAACCAAAGAGCCATAAAGCTGCTGGTGCGGGAACCGCGCTAACATCACCCGAATGAACAGCCCAGGCAAAGTAGAAATCGTCTTTTAATCGAGAGTTCTGATATCCAAGATCCATAAAGAAAACCAGCGCCCAGGCAGGATCAACCGATCGCTCCGTAGCTGACCAATAGACGTAGGATTGAACATTGCTAAATAAATCATAGTTGGCATTATGAGTCGCTACGATTGAACTATTTGCGCTACCGCCCAACACATTGTAAAACAGGTTTCCCATTTCATTGTCGCTACAATTGAAACCAGCGCAGGTATCCTGATCAGGCAAACGCCAACCACTAACACCAGCAACATCCAGACCCGCAACCCAGTTGTTGGCAGCATCCCATGTCATATAGCCATCAGTGGTTGTCCACCCGTCATCGAATACTGAGCCGGCACCTGCGTTGGCATCGGCCAGCCATGTAAGGTTAGCTACATCATCATAATAGGCCTGGCCACCTAAACGTTCTAATAATGCGGCATTCACACTGCTTGATGAAACTAAAGCGGCGACAACTAAACTTATTGTTGATTTGATATTTATATCACTCTCCTTAATTTCCATTACTCGACGTTATGCCGAAAGTATGGATCATAATCAATTGACGACAATATCTTAACATGGATTTTCATTACGATATTTAGGGTACCAGTTTTTTTGATCTGTTAGCCAACCAGGTCAGACCCCTTTTATTGTAGCATCCTCCATTAGGCATTAGGCATGCGACTTTCCTGCCCGGTCACGCTACATTTTTTCTGATGTCATTTAAAAATCAGCATATTACGGTTGTCTTATCACGCGGTTGAGATCGGTTTGTACGGATTATTACTTTCTACCTCGCCAATCCGAGTGCGTTTGCTTCTTATAGTGTCTAGCGCCTAGCCCCTATTATATAGCTACCCTTATTATAAGATGTATGAAAAAAAATACGTATTAAAATTCTACGGAGGGTGGCGCATAGCCCATAAAACCGCGTGAAAGTGACCCATAAACACCTCTACGGCACTAATATGGGGAAATATAACAATATTTATTTGCTTGTTGTTCAGATATATATAGTATCTATACATGGACCCCAGATAGTTCTTCAGCCACCCTTCCTGCACTGCGCAACGCCACTACGAGGCGTTGCGGTCCTTCTACCACGAGAAGAACAAGGGTCCGAGAAGAACAAAGAGAAGAACAGGGTCAGGCTTTCATATCTTTATAACGAACAAAATGAAGATATGAACCCCTTCCTTACAGTGCTGCCCCCATGGTCATATAGAGGGGATCTGGTACAACTCATGTAAAAACCGCTCCTGCCTCATTGCTCGGGCCTGCCCACCGAACGCTGGCTGGAAAAAGCCAAAGCCCGGCTCCTCCCCTCAGATCATTACCACGCCATAT
>JAAELM010000050.1 GCA_024226635.1 Oceanicoccus sp.
ACAGTCTCTGTGCAGCCAGGTTCCCCTACCCAATTATGTACTGTAACCGATGGGGCCGGCAGCTTATCGGGCGCGGATATCACCAACATCAGTGTCGCCTGTACAGCAATAGTTAGCCCGCCAATAGCTAGTTTTGTTATTGTCGATACCAATCAGGCGATTTGTTACGACTCCTTAGGTGCAACCATTACCTGTGGCGCTTCTTTTCCTGGTCAAGATGCTGAATATGCAGGCCCTGCCCCTGATTACACAAACAATGGCGATAGCACAATTACCGATAACAACACCACCTTAATGTGGGCAGCAACCACAATAAATGATGTCGATTATGCTGATTCGGTAACTACAGCAACAGCCTCAACCCTGGCTGGTTATACTGACTGGCGTGTGCCGACCATTAAAGAAATGTACTCCTTAATGGACTTTAGTGGCGCCACAGGTACCGCAGGGCCATCAAGTTCAACAGCCCCATCTGATGCTGTTGCTTTTATTGATACTACCCATTTTGACCATTCATATGCTACAACCGGCTCACGTTATATAGATTCACAGTATTTAACGACTGCACTATATGTCGATTTAATATTCGATGATGACGATGACAATAGCGATGGCCAGCAAGGGTTTTTTGGTGTCAACTTTGCAGATGGTCGTATCAAAGGGTACCCGACCAATAATAATCCAGGCTCATCGGGCTGGAATCTCAGGTTAGTGCGAGGAAGTGAAGCTTTTGAAAATGATTTTATCGATAATGCTGATAATACGATAACAGATAATGCCACAGGCTTAATGTGGATGCAGCTAGATAGTGGATCATTTGCTGGAACAGCAGGCACGCAGGGCGATGGCAGTGTTGACTGGCCGGAAGCATTAAGCTGGTGTGAAGGTCTAACCCACTCAACCTATTCAGACTGGCGTTTGCCAAATGCCAAAGAGCTTCAGAGCATTGTTGATTATTCAAAAGCCCCGGATATTACCGGCACCCCAGCGATAGACAACCTGTTTTCAACTTCCTCCATTTTAGATCCAGAAGGCGACGTGGATTACCCAATGTTCTGGACAAGCACCACGCATGTAGAAGGTAATGCTAGCAAATCTGTTTATATTGCATTTGGAGAAGCTCAGGGCCGTTTTAATACTGCAACACAAGCGACTGGTCCATCCGAGCCATTATTAGGTGTTCATGGTGCGGGAGCGCGGCGTAGTGATCCGAAAACTACTAAT
>JAAELM010000051.1 GCA_024226635.1 Oceanicoccus sp.
AGGGTAGTGAAAACTCAGAATGCGCCATGGTAAAACCTTGCCTATCCTGAAAATCAATAATCTCTTCAACCAGGCTTGAGCCATCATTAAAGGTACAGCGTCGTTTGGCGCCCAGCCCTGAACTTATATCATTGACGATGGGTGATGTTTTTATCGTTGTAGCAAAATTTTCAACACTGCTGAAGTCCTCCAGCACTTGCCAAATTATCTCTGCAGGTACATTAACCTTTATTGCGTTTTCAATGTGATGTGGCACAACCATTTACCTTGTTTTCAATTTGATCTGTTTGATGTGATTGCCCACTGATCTGTATATAGCCAGTGGGGGCTCTTGTTCCTGTTCTTGTTGCTCCAGTTACTGTTCGCCTAGCTGGCTTTTAATCCTTTAATAAATCTTTCGATAGAGGTGCTTAGATCTTTTTCAAAATTGGGCTTTAATTTTTTGAACTCATCTTGCTGATAGATTTTTTTAAGCACGTCATTTTGTGTCGCGGCCGACCAATAATTAGTGGTTGCGGCATGTGTGAGCGTTAGCAGCTTAAAGGCTTTTTCACCCAGAAACCACGGATAAATCCGGCTGATCTCAAGGCTTAGTTGAAAGAGTGTGTTTTAGCCATTGCTTTGAATACCAACAACTGCTCATAAGAACTATTGCTTTCAAGCGAGATAAGAAGAAGAGGGCTAAGGTCAAGAAAATGTGGATGAGATAACAATGATTCCACCCAGGCTTTTGCAAACTGGGCAGCCGCCTCATCTTGTTCAAGTTGTTGCAGCCGCTTGCTACAGTCATCAACCCATTTCTCAAAAGCCCACTAAAAACCGTTAAAAAAATCTCCTCTTTGGAGCTAAAGTAGCGATACATATTGGATTTTGTAAACCCTGCTTCAGCAGCAATGCCATTGAAACTCACATTGTCATAGCCGTTCTTTTTGAAAAGCTCAAAGGCTGCCTTATAAATGGCTTCTTTTCGCTTACTCTTATTTTCGTTGGTTCTTGCTCGCTGCCAATTCACGTCTATCTCTTAGTGTCTGCTGGTCTTTTGTCAATGGTTTCAATAACAGTATGCTTTTTGGGATATTTGATTTGGGAGCCAGACTGGGCATCTGTTTAGGGGTTGATTCAATGCTTGAACTGCAAGGCTGGATTTACCTGTGGTGAGAGACCAGGGGTGAGAGACGAGGCAAGGAGGGGTAGAACTGGTGGATATACAAACTTTGTATTGTGGGGCTATCGGCTACGATGACATCCGTATCTGCGGTTCCGGCCTTTGGCAGTGCAACCAGGACCAGTGCAATCAGGTAGCCAGAACAGCCATCTTAGCCACTGTTTAAAAATAGTCGCACGTGAATGAAATACCTGAGCATAAGTTAGATGATGGGTACGGTTTTTTGGTGAGTTCTTTACTTGGGTGTCCTGGATGCACTTGTTATGCTCAGAGGCGTTGGTTATTTGAATGGGGGTCCAGTTGGTTATTTACGGTGTCCCATTAGTTTCTTATCGTCTACTCGAGACCCTCCTCGGGCGCATTACCCGTATCCTGGTGCGTACCGGAGTGCTGGTCGAAGACCCACAACAACTGTGGCTCGACATCCATCCTGAGGGCGGGGTGATCATGCCTTCGAGGAACTTGTCGGTGCAGCGGTACGATATCGCAGCATTGCCGTGGGTCCGATAGCCGGTCGCTTCACCATGGCCTTAGACAATAGCGGGGCAGTGTCCGGGCACAGCGCGCCGGCCAAGGTGCTGACGGCGGTACGTGAGGGCTTTACCTGAATACGGCGGTGGCCTGTGAAGCCCATCAGCGAGATAAACTTGAGCGCCTGTGCCGTATACGTCTCAAGAGGGCCGATTGCACCGGATCGGTTGAGCTTGGACAGCGATGTTCTCCAGAGCAGACATCAGCTATACATACCTCTACAGCCGTTGTGGGTCGCGAGCTGCCATACCAAGGAGCTTTATACCCAAAAAGTAAATGTCAGAATGTTAGATCTAAGCCCGAGCTCTGCTTTTTATTGTCGTGTTCGGCATTTTTCCCTGGCGGCCGCGAACTAACAAGAGTAGCGCAAGCTTGATTCCCCGCGCAGTGCTGCATAGGGTGTAGGCAATCGCGCAATAGCAAGGGAACTTCAAGCGAACTTCCTGTCTAATAAGACTGGTCCCCGGATCCGCAAAAAGAAGGACAACATGACAAAACGGAAAAAGCGTAGTGGCGCGACACCGGCAAAGCGCACGTCATCCAAGAACGGCCACGGCAGTGCCACCCAGTCCGTATCCAGTGTGTTCGAGACCCGCCAGGACAACACTCGTCTTGAGTGCCAATCCATGATG
>JAAELM010000052.1 GCA_024226635.1 Oceanicoccus sp.
AAAAAGACAAACAAAACAGGCGATTTAATTGACTGATTTTGTTATAATTTAGCCCATGAAAACGCCCTCAGATAACACCTTGAAAGATGCACAAATTGCGGCTTTATCAGATGAAGTTGCGCAACTCAAGCATCAACTCGACTGGCTTAAACGCCAGTTGTTCGGGCGTAAGTCTGAAAAGGTGTAAGTGGCTAATCCGGCGCAGAGCAGTTTGTTTGAAACTGATGAAAGAAACGCCTTACCGGCAGAAACCAAACCGGTGAAGGCCCATACCCGTTCCTCACAAAAGCAACGCCGCGACTCAGATGTGAATGATGACGGCCTGCGCTTTGATGAGACGGTGCCGCAACAGGTGATTGACCTGCCTGCGCCGGAATTACAAGGAACGAATGCCGACCAGTATGAAGTTGTTGATATCAAAGAAACCTGTCGCTTAGCACAACAGCCTGGCAGTTATGTGGTATTGAGGTTCCGTCGTCAGGTCGTGCGTCATAAAACCACGCAAACTATTAAGGATACCCCGGCTCCTACCAATGTACTGGAAGGCTGTTACTGCGATGTTTCACTGCTCGCTGGACTCATGGTGGATAAAGCCGTGTATCACTTACCACTTCACCGGCAACATCAACGGATGCTCGATAGCGGTATTACCCTTAGCCGGGCCACCTTAATCAACTGGATACAAAAAGGCATTGAGCTGCTACGGCCCATTGCCAAAGCCCAGTGGCAGCACATCCTGCAAAGCCACATACTGGCCATGGATGAAGTGCCCATTAAAGCCGGTCGCACCAAAGGCGCGGGCCGAAAACCCGGCCACATGAAACAAACCTACTTCTGGCCCCTATACGGTGACAGTGACGAAGTAGCCTTTACCTGGAGTCACAGCCGGGGCATGTTGCATGCCAAAGCACAGCTACAGGGCTTTACCGGTACCTTGCTCACCGATGGCTATGCCGCTTACACCAAAACGGTTGAACAATTAAATCAACACGAACGGCAGATTGTGCACGCTGCCTGTTGGGTACACATGCGCAGAGGCTTTGAAAAAGCCCTCGACAGTGAGCCTCATACCGCGCAGCAGGCACTGGATATTATCGCTGCGCTTTACCAACATGAAAAACACATCAGGTATAAACAATTAAACCTGGCCGATATCCATGCCTACCGCCAACAACACAGTGAGCCACTCGTTACTGACTTCTTCCGGTGGGTCTACCAACAACGCCAGCGCACCGATTTACTACCCAAATCTCCCTTCGCCAAGGCACTTCATTACACCGCTGAGCGAGAGAGCCAACTCAAGGTGTTCCTGAGTAACCCCGCGTTACCCATGGACACCAATCATCTTGAGCGGGCACTGCGTGTTATTCCCATGGGGCGCAAAAACTATTTGTTCTGTTGGTCTGAACTCGGAGCTGAACAACTGGGCATATTACAAAGCCTGATGGTGACTTGCCGCCTGCAAGGCGTCAATCCCTACCATTATCTGGTGGATGTATTGCAGCGTGTAGCACTGCATCCGGCCAAAGACGTACTCGACCTGACGCCAAGAGTCTGGAAAGAGAAATTCGCGGACAAAAAATTGACGAGCGACTTAGATAAAATGGGGTGATCCGGGTCTATATTGATCGCTTACGGCGTTCAGCTGCAAACGCAGGGGATTTTGCCCAAGTTGCGGTGCAAGAAGGATGGCAGAAAGTGCCAAGTTGTTAGTTGAAGATGTTCTTCACGGTTACCCTGTACGCCAATGGGTATTGAGTTTACCCATC
>JAAELM010000053.1 GCA_024226635.1 Oceanicoccus sp.
AATGCGCCCGTAGCTCAGCTGGATAGAGCATCCGCCTTCTAAGCGGATGGTCACAGGTTCGAATCCTGTCGGGCGCGCCATATCCCAAAAGCCTCGGCCAATAGGTCGGGGCTTTTTTATAGGGCTCCTGCGCAGGGACGAAAAAGTGTTTAGAATAAGCAGACCCGTTGATCAGGGTCTGCCCATCGTCAGCAAAACACACACAGCAGGTAATCACTATCGCTACTAGCAATCAGGCCGATGCGCTGCACGGTCCTATTTTACTCACCTTTTTCCGCTATCTGTTGCCCTCGTTGGTTGGTCTGCTGGCAATGACTTCAGCCACACTGATTGACGGTGTGTTTATTGGCAACTTTGTGGGTGTTGAAGCGCTTGCCGCGGTAAATCTGTTAATACCCATTATGTCGATTCTGTTTGGGGTCGGCATTATGTTGGCTACCGGCGGCTCTGTGCGCGGTGGCAAATATCTGGGTGAAGACAATCTATCCGCCGCTTCGGCAATTTTTAGTAAAACCTTAATCACTGCCTGTATTTATGGCGTTTCGGTTATGTTATTGGGGCTAGTGTTTGAAGCAAAGCTTTTTAACCTGCTGGGGGCCTCACCGGATTTATTTCCCCTGATGAGTGAATATTATCGCATTGTATTACTGTTTTTTGGGGCGCACATGCTCTGTGTTGTTTTGTATTTTTTTATCAAACTGGATGGCCAGCCGGGGTTAACGGCCATGGCACTGGTAGCCGGGTCGGTATTAAATATTGTGCTTGATTACTGGTTTATTGTGGTTGAGGGCTGGGGTCTATATGGGGCCGCACTGGCCACGGGGTTATCACAACTTATTTCGCTGGTGATTTACCTGAGTTATTTTTTTACTAAAAAACGTAACTTACGATTTAGTTTGAGACAGCCTCATTGGGGCGAAATTATCCATGCTGCCTATAATGGCTTGTCTGAATTTATTAATAATATTTCAGCGGGTATTATTGCCGCAATTTTTAATTGGATGCTAATTCAAAGAGCCGGTGTGGATGGTGTAGCGGCAATTACCGTAGTGAATTATTTGCTGATGATTGGCTATATGGTGTTTTTTGCCATCGGTGATACCTGCCAGGTTATGCTAAGCCAAAACTTTGGAGCGAATAACCCACGGCGGATGAATAAATTTTTAAGGCTGGCGGGCTGGCTTGTTTTTACAGTTAGTTTTTCCTGTATTACGGTATTGCTGACTCAGAATAAAACCTTGATCTTAATGTTTGTCGATAATAATAATTCCGACAAGACTATTGCCCTGGCACAGGTTTTTGTCACCTATTTATGGCCTGCGTTTATTTTTGTGGGTATTAATATTTTATTGTCCTGCTATTTAACGGCGGTTCACTTACCCTTTCAGTCTGGGGTAGTGGCACTGTGTCGCAGCCTGGTGTTACCGGCGGTATTGCTTTTCGTTTTTTATCCGTTGGTAGAGGATTATCGTTTTATCCTGGCGCTACCCAGCGCTGAAGCCCTCACCTTTGGGCTGGCGCTTTGGTATTTTATCCGTCACCGGCCGAAAAAGATGACTGCCGCCCAGGACAAACGAACCTCGGCTCCTCAGCGGCTGTGACGCCCACCAAAAAACTTGTATATAAAAGCCCTCTATGGCCTAATTATGCCGCAAATTTTACTGAGCCAATGGATACATTCTGGCCCATTCCGACCATTCCCAGGAAATCAATATGTCGAAAGATTCTGTAGTTATTGTAAGTGGCGCCCGTACACCTGTGGGCGGTTTAAATGGCAGCTTAAGTGACGCCACTGCCGTGGATTTAGCTAGCACCGCCATCCGTGCTGCGGTTGAACGCTCTGGCGTTGCCGGTGAAGATATTGAACAAGTCGTGATGGGCTGTGTACTGCAAGCCGGCGTTAAGCAAAGTCCCGCTCGGCAAGCCTTGATTTATGCAGGGCTACCCCAAGCTACCGGTGCTGCTACCGTTAACAAAGTCTGCGGTTCCGGCATGCAGGCCACTATTCATGTCCACGATATGATTAAAGCGGGCACGGCTAAAATCGCCCTGGCTGGCGGTATGGAAAGCATGAGCAACGCACCCCATCTTCTACCGGGTGCCCGCAGCGGTATCGGTACCGGTGATAAAACTATCTACGATCATATGTTCCTCGACGGCTTATCAGATGCTTATACCGGCGATGCGATGGGCGCGTTCGCCCAGAAAACCGCCGACGATAACAATATCACCCGTGAGGCCATGGATGAGTTTGCGATTGAGTCACTGACCCGCGCCCAAAAAGCGATTGACGATGGTTCATTAAAAGAAGAAATAGTGCCTGTCACCGTCAAAACCCGCCGAAGCGAAACGGTGGTTGAAGACGACGAGCAGCCAGGCAAAGCGAGGCTCGATAAAATCCCCAGCCTGCGTCCCGCTTTCGCTAAAGACGGTACTATTACTGCTGCTAACGCCAGTTCTATCTCTGATGGTGCTTCAGCATTAGTGTTAATGCTAGAGTCAGAAGCCAATGCTCGTGGCTTAAAACCACTTGCACGTATTGTTGCTCACTCCAGTAATTCTCATGAGCCTGAGCTATTTACTACGGCGCCTATCGGTTCTATTAAAAAAGTACTGGCCAAAGCTGGCTGGGAAAAAGACGATGTGGACTTATGGGAAATCAATGAAGCCTTTGCCATGGTCACCATGCTGGCAATACAGGGCCTGGGGCTTGATCACGCCAAAGTGAATGTTCATGGCGGCGCCTGTGCCCAGGGTCACCCGATTGGTTCTACCGGTTCCAGAGTTATTGTTACCTTAATGCATGCCCTGCATAAATATGGCAAGAAGAAAGGGGTTGCCTCCCTGTGTATTGGTGGCGGTGAAGCTCTGTCTGTTGCTATTGAAGTTATTTAAGCTCCCTCGTCATTCCCGCGCAGGCGGGAATCCAGCCTGCATGCTTATGCTGTTATTTCCGCCAAGGCGGAAATCTACAGTTCTGGACCCCCGCCTGCGTGGGGATGACGTGTTTTGTTCAACAAAAACTGTTTAACCACATTATTAAACGCCACTGGCTTTTCAGCATGCAGCCAATGACCGGCATTCTGGATAACTTTTAGTTGCGCCTGTGGAAACAGACTTTCAATGGCTTCCCTGTGGTTGCTTTGGATATAAGCCGACAGCTCACCCTTAATAAACAACGTAGGTCCGTTAAAGGGTTTATCCGATGTTAATGCTTGACGGATATCGTCATAACACCGCTCAATAGCCGCCGTATTCAAACGCCAATCAAACTGCCCCGCCTCGTTTTTATACAAACTCTTTAATAGAAATAAGCGTACACCATCTTCTTCGATATGCTGCTGTAAGATATGTTCAGCATCTTGCCGGGAAGCAAGTCTGTGCAGGTCAATCGCATTGATACCCGCAAATACCTCATTATGATTGCCGTCATAATAGACAGGAGCAATATCCGCCACTACCAGGCTTGCTACTCGCCCAGGAGCCATTAAAGCCACTTGCATAGCGACCTTGCCACCGAGGGAATGACCTAACAGATGGACTTGACCAAGTCCCTTCTTGCCCATAAAAGCCAGCACATCGGCAGCCATGTCTTCGAAGCGCATGGAATCAGCCCAAAAAGAGCGGCCGTGGTTACGAAGGTCCAGCTGATAGACCGTAAAGTACTCCGATAAAGGCCTGGCAATACTGGCTAAATTATCGCCCATGCCAAACAGGCCATGGAGCAGGATTAACGGCTCGCCCTCACCGCTAAGCTTATGGTGTAAAACAGTGTCTGGCATAGTATTCCCACTGGGTTATGAGTAGTAGAAGCGGCTTCTATTCCGACACAGTGATTGGTAGAATCCAGCATCACTACTTTATAGGAATAAATCTGTGCGTATTATACTGCTTGCTGCTCTGGCTCTCACTCTCTCTTTTGTAGTTTCTTGCAGTAGCTCCGGTGGTTACAATCCCACCGTCTTTGAGTATCGTTACAATCAGGAAAAAATAGCTGCCAAACCGATCAAAAAAGTCATTTTGGCACCGGTCAGCATGGGAATACCTGCCCCATCTTACTTGCGCAAGCGCGAAGGCAAAGTTAAGGCCATGGTGAGAGACTATCTTGAAAGTAATGGTTACGAAATTCTACCCAACTACCATTTTGAAAACGCCTGGAAAAAAGCCAGCCGAACCTACGGCACCGTTTACGATCCCAGCACCGGCAAAATAGATATGAATGCCTGGCGCGGCGCCATGATTACCACCGGCGAATTACTGCGTGAGCAAACCGAGGCCGATGCGATTATTTTTGCCGACTTGTTTGAACATGAAGTACAGCACAGCAATAGCATGAAACACTATGCCCGCTGGTATGGTGTAACCCGTAAGCCGGCATTAAAGGGATCAGGTTCTGGAGTGCCATTAGACTTCAATTGGTCACGTAATATTAAAGCGGCCTCTTTAATGGTCACTATTTACGATATCAATTTAACGCCAGTTTTCTCAAGCCGGGGCGGCATTGATACTTTGTATGCCGTAGACTTAAAACGTTCTACCCCGGCCTTTGTTCGACGCAAATCACTATTAAAGAGTGAAGGCCATATTGAAGAAGGTATTCAGCTGGCCTTCCATCCCTTTATCATCATGGAAGATTACCCCGGGAAAGAAGAGGAATGACGGGGTTATCTGGAAGTGACGCCAGAAAACATTTCCCGCAAACTATTCTTCTGCACCTTGCCCATGTTATTACGTGGCAGCTCCGTTAAAAAATACACATGCCTTGGCACTTTGTAAGCCGCTAATTTTTCTTTTGCTGAAGTAATAACCGCGACAGAATCCAGCGCCCTATCCGCCACTATAGCTACCGCTACCGCCTCACCAAAATCCGCATCAGCCACACCAAATACAGCGGATTCCTTGACTCCCTCGATAGCATCAATCACCAATTCCACTTCTTTAGGGTAGACGTTATAACCGCCGCTAATCACCATATCCTTAGTACGACCTACAATAGAGATATAACCATCGGCACTGATTACGCCCTGGTCACCGGTAATAAAAAAACCATCCTCGGTAAATTCCTGAGCGGTTTTTTCTGGCATCTTCCAATAGCCTTGAAAAATATTAGGACCTTTAACTTGTATAGAACCCACGTCGCCTATAGCAACCGCTTGATTATCTGCGTCAACAAGACGCACTGTGATACCAGGTAAAGGTAAACCTACCGTCCCCGCTCTACGCTCGCCCTGTAAAGGGTTAGAAATCAGCATACTGGTTTCAGACATACCATAACGCTCCAAAATCCTATGGCCGGTACGCTGTTCAAATGCCTGATGCGTCGTAGCCAGCAAAGGCGCTGAACCGGAAATAAACAGGCGCATGGCTGAACATTGCCCGGCAGAAAAATCGCCAGTGGCTAACAGGCGCGTATAAAAAGTAGGTACACCCATCATTACCGTTGCCTTAGGTAATTGCGTTATTACGTCCTCAACATTAAACGAGGGCATAAAAATCATCGAGGCCCCTGCCGCCAGCACGCAATGGCAAGCAACAAACAATCCATGCACATGAAAAATCGGCAAGGCATGCAGTAGCACATCGTCCTGATTCCAACCCCAATAATCATGCAGCATCAGGGCATTGGCCGCCAGGTTGCCATGACTTAACATCGCCCCCTTGGGTCTGCCGGTGGTCCCTGAGGTATATAAAATAGCCGCTAAATCATCTGCGCCAGAGATAACATTATCAAAATACGGAGATGACGAGGCGCTGCGTTCAAACAGACTACCGCCACCCATCGCGTCCAGAGTCTCAAATAGTGCGGACTGCTGTTGCGCCAAAGGCTGGCAATAACTTTGTTCAGCAGGATCCGCAATCACCAGGCTGGGGTTAGCGTCACTAAAAAAGTACTTTAATTCCGCTTCGGTATAACCGGTATTCAAAGGCAAATAAATAAAACCTGCACGAAGACAGGCAAGATACACCATTAACGCCTCAGAAGATTTTTTAACTTGTACCGCCACGCGATCACCGGTGCTTAAACCCAAACCGCAAAGATAATTGGCCAATTGAGCTGAGCAATGTTCCATTTGTGAATAGCTTAACTGGCCGCCCGTTGGGTGAACAATAAACGGCTGATTGCCATTCGCTGGAAAGCGCTGGCTTAGTACATCATAGAGATTGTGATTAGTGGTCAAACCTTAGCATCCGTTAATCAAACATATCCGGCTGTTCAGCCATAATGACATTAAATAAAGGCTGGAAACTAAACCAACCGGCAAGGGCGCTACCCACTAAGTCGGCGGTTTGCTGGGCGCTAT
>JAAELM010000054.1 GCA_024226635.1 Oceanicoccus sp.
TAGTTTTAGTTACAGGTGGAAAAATAGTAATAACATCGCCAGCAGTAGTACTTATTCCAAGATAGCCCACACCGTCACTGCGTCCGACCAATTTCAAACTGCTTAAATGACTGCGGACATTCTTAGTCGCCGCTATCGTTTGCTCGACAAGGGTTTGCTTTGTTGCATCCAAGCCGGAGCTACTGATTTCAGCATCGACCGAGAAGGTGCATGGTTCGCCAACTGGGTTCTGCTCAAACCATTCGACTACTTTCAAATGATACCCCAGACCGTCAAGAGCTTGCCGTAACGCCCCAATCGTGCCTTTATGGGCATGAATTTCATACTGTTTGGCGATAATCACTCGCTGCTCAGCTTCTGTCCAATTATCCCGCCAGACATCCACGCTCAAAGCCCAAGCCAAGTATGGCAGTAAGGCTGCGGAACACTTGGCCGGATTCCACAAGTCACCAATTGGCACTGGCACGCTTTCCAATCTTGTTGTCGCGGCTTCTAAGCCAAGTTCTGATTTAGTGGCATTATTGGGTAATAAACTCATTTATCCTTCCACGGTTAAAGTTATGTTCTCTATTAATGGAGCGGCGTTAACCCCGCAAATAATATCAGCACTTGGTGAGCTCAAA
>JAAELM010000055.1 GCA_024226635.1 Oceanicoccus sp.
ACCCACATAAAAATAAGAATGATGGTGGCCGACAGCGCATAACTGACCGCACAGATAATAAAGAACATCAACGCCGCCATAATACGGCCTTGCACTAATTGACCCAAACCTGGAATAAAGAAGCTACAAATTGCAGCGATAACGTTACCGCCTGAACCTTGACCAGCCATGAAATTACCTCAAAACAAATACAATTTACACTGTAAACTAAATCAATTAGGGTTAAGTTACAACGATTTCGAATTTTGATTTGTAAGAGAAAATATCAGTGACCACCGTTCGCTATCATCAGGGCCATTTAGACGTTGGCGACAACCACCATATGTATTACGAGTGTTCCGGCAACCCACAGGGCATTCCTGTGCTCATGCTGCATGGCGGTCCAGGCGCTGGATTGTCACCAGATTACACTGACTTTTTCCCTTTGGATGCCTTCCATGTTATCGGCTTTGAGCAGCGAGGGTGTGGTCGTTCGACGCCGCATTTATCGCTCACCAACAATACCACCCAACATTTGTTAGCCGACATTCGACGTTTAAGAGAACACCTGGGCATAAACAAATGGTTGCTGTTTGGCGGCAGTTGGGGCAGTACACTCGCTTTACTGGCCGCGCTGGAAGAACCCGACACTATTAGTGGTTTGATTCTGAGAGGTATCTTCCTTGCCCGCCAACAGGACTTTGACTGGTTCTTAACCCCACAGGGCGGCGCCGCTCAAGTCTACCCGTATATGGACTCCTCGTTTATTGCAATACTGATTTAGTGATATAGTTAGGTTTAGGATGCTCGCGTATATTCGGACTCTCTGTAGGTAGCTAGCCTTGTCCATTGATGTGCTCGCTCCCCCATGCCTTTTACGGATTTAAGGTTTTATCAACCGCCGGGATGAACAGGCGCTTGGGGGACGGTCTGACCTAATTAACGTCGCATTTCAGTATTGCAGTAACCTCTTGTTGTTAAATGGCTTGGGGGGATTTGTAGGGTTGTTGGTAGTGCACCATGGCCCAGGCTACTCTGACCATTTTGTTGGCCAGTGCCACTGCTGCACGCCTTAACCCCCTGCGCTCTATTAGCTGTTTCATCCACACTTCTCTTGTGTTTTTAGGCGGGCGTTTGGCGACGACCTTTATCTTTGCCAATGCCCCTTGGATAAGGTTGGCCCTGAGTTGCTTTTTAGCGATGTGTTTACTAATACCCAGCATCACCACCTTGCCACCACTGCTGTGTTGTTTGGGTGTGAGCCCGATGCATGCTGCGGCTTCCCGCCCATTTTTAAAGGACTCTCCCTTCGTTCCCAGAGCGAGGTAAAGGTTCAGAGCATTAACCGGCCCGATACCGTCGAGCTTTTGTAGCTCATTACATATAGTGTGTGTACGAAGCTGGGCGCGTAAGTATTTAGTCGCCTCGTTAATACGTTCCTTGAGAGATAACCAGAGTTGAAACTGTTGATGTAATGGCTGACGCAACATCATGGGTAAGCCGTTCTCCGCATCCTCGAGGATATCGGGTAACTTGGACTTCAGGGCACTTTCCCCCTGTGGGATGACAATACCAAACTCGTAAAGTATCGAGCGCATCATGTTACTGGTGCTTATGGC
>JAAELM010000056.1 GCA_024226635.1 Oceanicoccus sp.
CCATCAATATCCTGTTTACCGAATAACTCCGCAGCATTATCCGCTTTAACACTGCCACCGTACAATAGCTGCAAACCTTCAGCTACGGCCTGGCTCTCCGCTGCCAGTACCTGACGAATATGGGCATGAACTTCCTGAGCCTGCTCAGGAGAGGCCGTTTTACCGGTACCAATAGCCCAAATAGGTTCATAGGCAATAACCGATGCCGCTATAGCCTCAATACCAGCCACGGCGATAACGGCTTTAATTTGCTGCTCTATCCAGGGCAATGTGTCACCAGCTTCACGCTGTGCCAGGCTTTCGCCGACACATAGGATAGGTGTTAGACCCTGAGACTGAACAGCAATAAATTTAGCCGCAATATCCGCATCTGACTCAGAGAATAAGGTTCTGCGCTCTGAGTGACCGACTATCACATACTGACAATCTAACTCAGCCAGCATGGTCGCGGACACCTCACCGGTATAAGCGCCCTCTTGCTGGTCACTCACATTTTGAGCACCGCAGGCAATCATCGAGCCTGCTAACTGCTTGCTGACCGATGAGATATAGACAGAAGGAGGACAAACGGCAATTCCCACCTGCTCACTGGATACGGCACTCAGCTGCTGTTGCAACCCGGAAAGCAATTGATCAATGCTGGCGGTTGAGCCATGCATTTTCCAATTACCTACTACTAAGTTGCGACGCATTGTTTTTCCTGATGATTCTTACGGACTGGCTAAAAGAGCACGGGCCAAAAAAGGCGGCAATCTTAACCAAACTACCGGGAACATACAAGGCACAGGCTAGGCAACGGCCTTCTCAACAACGGCGGCAATTTCAGCAGCCAATAAACCGACAAGCTCACCATCCTCACCTTCCACCATAACTCGCACAACCGGCTCGGTTCCCGATGGGCGAAGTAGCACTCGGCCACGGCCATCGAGCTTCTGTTCTGCCTCGCTAATCGCCTGTTCAATATCAGCATTGTTATCCAGGCGCGACTTGTCTGCCAATGCGACATTAATCATCACTTGGGGGAATTTGCTCATACCGGCCTTCAGCTCGTGCAAAGGTACACCGACATTCATCAGGGCAAACAGTACTTTTAATGCAGCCACCACACCATCACCGGTGGTGGTGACGTCAGAACAGATAATGTGACCGGAGTTTTCACCCCCCAGCTGCCAGCCTCGGGACTTCATCAGTTCGATAACATAGCGGTCACCGACTTTGGCCCGCGCAAAGGGGATTTCCAAATCCTTTAGGGCCAGCTCAAAGCCCAGGTTGGACATCAAGGTGCCGACGACGCCAGAGCAGCTACCCGTGGTACGCAGTTGGTCTTGAGCGATAACAAAGAGTAACTCATCACCATCAACAAACTCACCAGTGTGGTCAACAAAAGCTAAACGATCACCATCACCATCAAAGGCAATACCTAAATCAGCCCCTTCCTCAAGTACTCGCGCCTGCAGTGCCCTGGGACTGGTAGAACCCACATTTTCATTGATATTTAAACCGTTGGGATCAGCCCCCATCACAATAACTTCAGCACCCAGCTCATCAAATACCGCAGGGGCGACGTAATAGGTAGCACCATGAGCGCAATCGACAACAATTTTTAAACCTCGCAAACTAAAACCTGCGGGGACAGTACTTTTACAAAACTCAATATAGCGACCGGCAGCATCGGTCATACGATCAACCTTACCCAGGTTCGCCGATTCTACTGTGGACATCGGCTGGTCGATTTGACGCTCTATCTCCAACTCAACCTCATCCGGCAGTTTGGTACCCTCACTGGAGAAAAATTTAATACCATTATCGTGATAAGCGTTGTGGGAAGCGCTGATTACAATACCCGCCTGGGCATGAAAAGTTCTGGTGAGATAGGCAATGGCCGGTGTTGGCATAGGCCCCAGCATGGTGACATCAACCCCGGCAGCTACCAAACCCGCCTCTAAGGCTGACTCAAACATATAGCCTGATATACGCGTGTCTTTACCTATAATAATTTTACTGCGGCCAGACTGGGCAAAGACTTTACCCGCAGCCCAACCTAGTTTTAAAACAAACTCTGGAGTAATAGCACCCTCGCCTACGCGACCCCGAATACCATCAGTACCAAAATATTTACGAGACATTACCCTTATTCCTTTTATATTACTTTTATTAGTGCTAACTAGCTTTCAACAACGGCTGAGTAGAGTTTCATCGCGTCAGCGGTTTGCACAACATCATGAACACGAATAATAGACGCCCCACGCTCTGCCGCAAGTACTGCCAAAGCTAAACTGCCCGCCAAACGTTGATCTACGTCACGGCCCAGCACTTTGCCAATTAACGATTTGCGCGACAAACCAACCAGTACCGGATAACCCAGATCAACCAATATCGACAAATGATTCAACAAACGGAGGTTGTGCTCAACAGATTTACCAAAACCAAACCCGGGATCCATCAGCAAGCGGGAACGTTCAATCCCTGCAGCCATGCAAGCCTCAGCGCGAGATTGCAGGTAGTCACTGACCTCTTTAACCACCGAGTTGTAATCCGGGGATTGCTGCATGGTTTTTGGCTGGCCCTGCATATGCATAAGACAAACAGGCAGGCCGGTTTTAGCCGCAGCCTCTAGCGCGCCGCGCCGTTCCAAAGCACGCACATCATTGAGCATACCGGCGCCAGCTGCCGCCGCCGCCTGCATCACTTCGGGACTACTGGTATCAACGGAAACAATGGTTTCAAACCGCTGGTTAATCGCCTCAACCACCGGCACAACGCGATCTAACTCTTCCGCTATGGGTACCGGTTCAGCCCCCGGACGAGTTGACTCCCCACCCACATCGATAATAGCAGCACCTTCAGCCAGCATTTGCTCAACACGGGCCAAGGTCTTATCCAGATTACGCTTACCTGCTTGATAGAGAGCACCGCCATCGGAAAAAGAGTCAGGGGTTACATTCAGTACTCCCATAACTTGCGGAGTATCTAAACGCAAAAACCGAGTTCCACATTGCAGAACTCGGTTATTGTTGTGAGTAGCTTTAATATTTTCAGCCAAGCCTAGTGCTCGCCAGCGGGACCGCCGATAGGATCATCTTTCTTCGGCTCATCAGCAGCCTCAGTTTTTTGACCGCCGCCAGGCTTATTGCCGTCATGCCAGTCGGCAGGTTCACCCGGCTTACGACCTTCCATAATATCGTCGATCTGTGACGAGTCGATGGTTTCATAAGTCATTAGCGCCTCGGCCATCATATCGAGCTTGTCGCGGTTTTCTTCCAGAATAGTCTCGGCAATGGCATAGCACTCATCAGAAATTCGACGAACTTCTTCATCAATTTTTTGTGCCGTCTCACCAGAGATACTCTTCGACTGACCAGCTGCAGAGCGGCCCAAAAAGACTTCTTCCTGAGCTTCGTCATACATCAGTGGCCCCATCTTTTCAGACAAGCCCCACTTGGTCACCATATTGCGAGCAATCTCGGATGCACGCTGAATATCATTAGAGGCACCGGTGGTGACACCGTCTGGCCCCAATGTCATTTCCTCAGCAATACGACCGCCATAGAGCGAGCAAACCTGACTAAGAATATGCCGACGGCTATGGCTATAACGATCTTCCTCAGGTAGGAACATGGTCACACCTAATGCGCGACCGCGAGGAATAATACTGACTTTATAAACCGGATCATGCTCGGGCACTAAACGCCCTACAATGGCATGGCCTGCTTCGTGATAAGCGGTATTTAACTTTTCTTTCTCAGACATCACCATCGACTTGCGCTCGGCGCCCATCATGATTTTGTCTTTGGCTAATTCAAATTGCTCTCTACCTACAGTGCGAATGTTGGCGCGGGCAGCAAACAGGGCAGCCTCATTCACCAGGTTAGCCAAATCAGCTCCGGAGAAACCAGGGGTACCACGGGCAATCACCGATGGGTCAACATTGTCACCTAAAGGTACTTTGCGCATATGCACTTTTAAGATTTGCTCACGGCCGCGGATATCGGGCAAACCCACAACCACCTGGCGGTCAAAACGACCGGGACGCAATAGGGCAGGATCTAATACATCAGGACGGTTAGTCGCAGCGATAACAATAACGCCATCGTTAACTTCAAAGCCATCCATCTCAACTAACAGCTGGTTTAAGGTTTGCTCACGCTCATCGTGACCACCACCAACACCGGCACCACGATGGCGACCTACTGCGTCGATTTCATCGATAAAGATAATACAAGGCGCTTGCTTCTTGGCTTGCTCAAACATATCCCGTACACGAGAAGCACCTACACCCACAAACATTTCTACAAAGTCAGAGCCGGAGATAGAGAAGAAAGGTACTTTAGCCTCACCAGCAATGGCTTTAGCTAATAGGGTTTTACCGGTACCGGGTTGACCAACCATTAATACACCACGGGGGATACGACCACCCAGGCGTTGGAATCTACCGGGATCGCGCAAGAACTCTACCAGCTCCTGCACATCTTCTTTTGCTTCATCAACACCTGCCACATCGGCAAAGGTGGTTTTAATCTGGTCTTCGCCCAACAAACGGGCTTTACTCTTACCAAAGGCCATTGGGCCGCCACGGCCACCGCCGCCACCTTGCATCTGGCGCATAAAGAACATAAAGACGGCGATAATAATCAGGATAGGGAAGCAGGCGACCAGTAGCTGAGTCCACAGACTTTGTTGCTCGGGCTTGCGACCTTCAATTTGCACTTTATGGCCAATCAGGTCATCCACCAGTTTGGGGTCTTCCAGCATAGGACGAATAGTTTCAAACTTGCTGTTATCGTAACGCGTGCCTGAGATGGTTAAGCCATCAATCATCACATTACTAACGCGGTCATTCTTAACTTCTTCAATAAATTGTGAGTAGTTAAGTTGCTCGGCCTTCGGCTGGACATTAAAGTTATTAAAAACTGTTAGCAGAACCGCTGCTATGACCAGCCACAATAAAAGATTTTTCGCCATATCGTTCAAAAGAGAACCCTCTAAAATACTACTTGAAATACTACCTTGAAGTGTCCAGAGAGCCATTCACCCCTAACACCGAATAATGAAGCAACTTTACTACAGTTTAAGCCCCGCCACCATGAATAGAGAGCCGAAGCCAATGTCTTAAAGACCTAATAAAAGCGTTAGTTAGCCCTTAAAACCTTTACCCACCTGATAGACCTCACGGGATCTGGCTCTGGAGGCTGCAGGTTTTCGAGATTGCACCGTGCTAAAACTTATACGCATGTCACGCAATAATTGATCAAACCCTTCCCCCTGAAATACCTTGGCAACAAAGGCGCCACCAGGTTTTAACACCTGACGAGCCATATCCAGCGCCAATTCGACCAAGTACATAGACTGTGGCTGATCAACAGCCGCCATACCAGACATATTGGGGGCCATATCGGAAATTACAAGGTCAACGGGGGAATCTCCGATAATTTGCATAATAGAATCAAACACTTGCTCTTCGGTGAAGTCGCCTTGAACAAAATCGACACCGGCCAGGCTATCCATATGCAGAATATCTGAGGCGATCACTCGCCCCTTATGCCCCACCAATTGAGCTGCCACCTGCGACCAGCCACCGGGGGCGCTGCCCAGGTCTATCACTGTCATGCCCGGCTTAATCAAACGGTCTTTTTCGTTTAATTCCAATAACTTATAACAGGCACGGGAGCGATAACCCTCCCGTTGGGAGCGCTTTACATATTCATCGTCAAAATGCTCTTTTAGCCAGCCTTTGCTGGTATTGCCTTTCTTTGCCATGGGTGGCCTTATGGGTGCTGTGGGGTGGTGGATTATAATCCACCCTACTTTGCTATCGGAGGGGTGGGGCTATACAATACGCGCCCTTTTTACCAGATACGGCTGCATTTCGCATTATGGAACTTTCCAACGCTCGCAAAAAAGAACTTCGCACTATTGCTCACAACCTGAACCCCATCATTATGATTGCGGAAAAAGGCGTGACTGAAGCTATTGAAAAAGAGCTGGAAAGAGCCCTTGAAGATCATGAACTGATTAAGATCAAAATCAATATTAATGATCCTGCCATGCGTAAAACTATTGCCAGTGAATTATGTGCCAAACATAAAGCGGCTTTAGTGCAGTCGATTGGTAAAGTTGCCGTGATTTGCCGCAAAGCTAAAAAGCCCAACCCTAAATTATCCAACTTGCTACGCCCAATCTAAGTAACTGGCTTTAAACGACTCAGGCAAGAGAGCAAAGAATAATCCAATGTTTTTGACCAGCGCTTTGCCGCGTCTTTAGTTTGTGCGGCACTTAGGGTGCTGGCTTTTTTACCGGCAATCACTACCCAGTTACCTTCCACGGTTAAGCAGCCGCGTACATCCTCAAAAAACTCTTTTAAAGCAGCAATCATTTCTCGCTCACCTCGATGCATCTGCCAGCAATTTAATACCAGCCAACCATCATCAGTTAATAACTGCGAGCAGCGTTCAATAAACCAATGTTGTGTCTGTTGCAGGTCTAGACCTTCAGGACTGTAAAGGTCACTAAAAAGTATATCGACTTTCTCCCGCTTATCGGATTCAATAAATTCGCTGGCGTCCTCGATAAAGACTTCAACTCTCTCACTGCGCGGTAATTGAAAATAACGGTAGGCAACTTCAAGCACTTTGGGGCGTAACTCTACTAACTGTAGGGTTAAATCAGGAATTGCTTCGTGCAAAGCCGAAGCCAGGCAACCACCACCAACGCCTAATAAAGTGATGGATTTGGGCTGCTTAAATAGCAAGGCCAATAACATGGCCTGTGCATAATCGTGTTGCAACTGAAAAGGATGTGAGAGTAGCTGGCAACTTTGCTCGTCACCTTCGGCAAAGGCGAGATAACGCTTATTGCCATTATCCAAAACCGTTATAGAGCCATACTCATCGTGAGATCGGTAGACCTCTTTACCGGAGAACATACTATTTAGTCCAGCTCGTTAAGTGACTCACCCAGGGCATTGACCAGGCTATCTATCTCATCACTCTCGATTGTGAATGATGGCGCAATGGTCAAATAATCACCGCCATAACGAACATAAAAGCCTTTCTCCCAACATTTCATCGCCACTTCAAAAGGCCTGCGTGCCGGTTCGCCCGGATATGCTTCTAAGGTGATACCTGCTGCAAGGCCATAGTTGCGGATATCCGTAACATACTTAGCACCTTTTAAGCTGTGGGCCGCCGCTTCTAATACCGGGGCCATTGCTGCAGAGCGCTCGACCAGATGGTTATTGTGCAGTACATCCAAAGTCGCCAGACCTGCAGCACAAGCTACCGGATGCGCCGAATACGTATAGCCGTGGGGAAATTCCACCATATAGTCAGGGCCACCATTATCCATAAAGGTATTATAAATTTCGGCTTTACTAATAACCGCTCCCATTGGCAGGGTGCCGTTAGTGACCTGCTTGGCAGTCGTCATAATATCGGGAGTCACGCCAAAGGCATCCGCACCAAAGTTAGTACCACAACGACCAAAGCCAGTAATCACTTCATCAAAGATCAATAGGATATTGTGCTTGTTACAAATATCGCGGATACGTTGCAGGTAGCCCTGGGGAGGAACTACAACACCACCAGAACCGGAGAATGGCTCAATAATGACCGCTGCAATAGTAGAGGCATCGTGTAAACCGATAATGGATTCAAGCTCATCGGCCAGATGAGCGCCCTGCCCTGGCATACCTTTAGAGAAAACGTTTTCGGGTAATTGAGTATGAGGTAGATGATCAGCTTCAATACCCTGACCATACATTTTACGGTTGCCCACCATACCGCCAACACTGATGCCGCCAAAGTTAACACCGTGATAACCTTTTTGACGGCCTATCATTCGCGTTTTGCCCGCCTGGCCTTTTAGGCGCCAGTAAGCACGGGCCATTTTTAAGGCTGTTTCTACGCTTTCAGAACCAGAGCCGGTAAAAAAGACATGGTCCAAACCCTCAGGTGCCATATCAACAATGCGGTTGGCTAATTCAAAGGATAACTTATGGCCAAATTGAAAACCGGGCGAGTAATCCAAAGTTGCCATTTGGCGGCTAACCGCATCGGTAATCGCCTGATTGGAATGGCCCAAACCACATGTCCACAACCCCGAAAGACCGTCCAATATCTGGCGCCCCTCAGCATCGGTAAAGTAAACCCCCTTCGCCGACGCAATCATACGAGGGTTTTGCTTAAATTCTCTATTGCCAGTAAAAGGCATCCAGTGAGCCTGTAATTGCTCTTGGCTAAGACCACCAGTTTTAATTTCAAAGCTCATAGCTTATCCCACTATGGTTAAACACCCATTAGCCAGCGATCAAAGTGACCACCGCAATGATAATCACCCAAAAAATCACACTGCGTGACAACAGGGATTGCAGTGTTAATAACTCTTCCCGGCCATAATCAATAAAATGCTCTTTATCGGTAGGGTTAACCTGGGAAGCATCGGAACCACTAATGGCCGCCACAGCACATTGATCTAGCAATTCCGAAGTGGGTTGGTTATCTAGAATTGATGACCAATAGCGATTAAAACTACTAACAAAATTACCGGTCATGGAAAAAGACAAGGCCAATAAGCGCACGGGGACCCAGTCAAAGTAATGCAGCCACTGCAAGGCAAGGGATTTATCATCGGATTTAAAAGAGTCGTGACGCCCGGCAAGATAACCTAAGCGATAGATCACAGCCCCGACCGGCCCCAATACTAAAAACCAAAATACCACGGCAAACCAGCGCTCAAAACCTTCATGTAGAAAAGCCCTGCGAACATGCTCGTGCAAAGCCACATGGTCAACCGAGGTTTCGCTCTGCTCAAAGTCGCCAATGGCCGTTGCCTTATTATAGGCTCCCTCAAAATCTCCCTTATTCCATGAAGCGAGATAATTCTGCAGGCTTTGGTTAAAATCACCGCGGCCTAAACTAAATAACAATACGGTGACATAAAAAATCAACGATAATAAACCAAACAGTACTGACTCCAACAAATCCTGCAGCAGAAACACCCCAACAGCAGGAATACCGATGGCTGCTAATAATCGCAGCTCAGCCAAACTTAATCGCTGGGGAATATTTTCATTAAATTGATAGAACCAATCATCCCGCTGCAGCGGCCCGCCAGAGCCCCACAGTTGTAAAAAGCCGAGTACAATCAATACCGTTAGAAATTCCATGAGCGATTCCACACTTTGCTATCTGTTCGAGTATTTAAGCTAATAACCCTTTGAAATATACCCAATCAAAGGAGGCTCCCGGGTCGGTTTTACGCCCGGGAGCAATATCGCAATGCCCCACTATACGATCAGGGGTGATTGCCGGGTAGGCCGCCATAATTTGCAAGGTTAATTGATGCAGCGCCTGATACTGTGACGCAGTATAAGGACAATCATCCGTCCCCTCCAGTTCAATACCGATACTAAAGTCATTGCAGTTGGATTGGCCCTGGAAACTGGACTCACCGGCATGCCAGGCACGCTGATTGAAGGGTACAAACTGAGTGATTACACCGTCCCTATTAATCAGGCAGTGGCTTGAGACTTCAAGCCCCCTTAAGTCAGCGAAGCTCGGATGGGCATCGCAATCCAGGCAGTTGGTAAAGAGTTTTTCAATACAGCCGCCGCCGAATTCCCCTGCAGGCAGGCTGATATTATGAATAACCAACAGACTAACCTCACTCCCTTCTGGGCGAGTATTAAAATTGGGGGATGGCAACTGACGAGTATCGGCCAACCACTGTAAGCATTGTGAGGTATTGGGGTTCAATGAAGCTACCTTGGTACTGAACTGAATCAATTAAGGATAGCACAGGGGGAAGTTAACATAACGCCCCCTTGGACACGTCATCCCCGGACACGTCACCCCTGGACACGTCACCCCTGGACACGTCATCCCTGGACACGTCATCCCTGGACACGTCACCCCTGGACACGTCATCCCTGGACACGTCATCCCCGCGAAGGCGGGGATCCAGTGCTGTAAATTTCCGCTTTAGCGGAAATAACAGCATAAGCATGCAGTCTGGATTCCCGCCTTCGCGGGAATGACGGTGATGTGTGAGAAAGGGAAGGTTTATGAAGTGACTTTCATATCCCGAAGATTACCGATTACTGACTCTAAGGCCCGGTCAAATAATAAGCCTTCATCCAAGGTGCTTATGTGGCCGCCTTTAATAGCCCGGGCAAAGCTCATGCGGTTATATTCTGCGACTTTCATACCGGAGCGATTAACAAAAATATACTTGCCGGTGCTGCGAATAATTGCAGCGAGGCGGCAGCGGAATTTCTTATCATCGTCTTGATGCAGCTCTACCCAGCTACCCATAGTCATATTATCTACCACAACCAGGCAGGGGTCATCGGCAGTAATCTCAACAGCCTCTTCAGCACTGGTATCACTAACACCATTGACGACCAATTTTTCTACCACTTGACGTACAAGCTTATCGTCCTTCGCTACCGGAGCATGAGGCTGCTCAACAGCAGTGCTTGCGGTCTTAGTATCAAAGTCTGCTAATTGTTGATCAAGCTCTGCATCTAATGCCTCAAGCGAGACAGCCCCGCGTTCTCGCTCTTCTAACACTTGATCAAGGGTTTTTTCTGTCTCCCTTGTCTCTTGTTCAGAAGCC
>JAAELM010000057.1 GCA_024226635.1 Oceanicoccus sp.
CGGCATATAGATATCGAATGGTTGCTCTGGCTTTTTCATATACATGAGCATGATTATGCGTATATAGAAGAAAGCAGCTACAGCACTAAACAAGATAGCAATCACTGCCAAAGCAAAATACCCTTGCTCTATTAATGCGACAAAGATATAAAATTTGGCAAAAAAACCAGCCGTTGGTGGAATGCCAGCTAAAGAAAACAGGAAGATTAACATTAACAGGGCTAAGCCTGGGTGGGTCGTTGACAAACCAGTATAATCACTAATCTCTTCACCTGTGAATTCCTTACTCTTCATCAAAATGACAGCACAGAAAATACCCATGTTCATAAAACAGTAAATCAACAAATAAAGCATGACACTTGCTTGTCCCTGAGCACCCCCTGCGACGATGCCTAATAAGGCAAAACCCACATGAGCAATGCTGGAGTATGCCAGCATACGTTTGATATTGGTTTGTACCAACGCCACCAGACTACCCAAAGCCAGTGTAGCCAGGGCAATGACAATGACCAGGTTAAGCCAGATTTCCTGTACCGGTGCCAGTGCATCTGAAAAGATCCTGATTAGTAGAATAAAACCAACTGCTTTGGGACCTACTGACATGAATGCGGTAATAGAAGTAGGCGCACCCTGATAGACATCTGGTACCCACATGTGAAAAGGCACGGCTGCTACTTTAAAGGCAAGACCAGAGAGTAAAAAGACCACGCCAAGAACCAGTAATGGATCAAAACTGGATTGCATTCCCAAAGCTTCTTTTATTGCTCCAAGCTGGGTTGTGCCGGTTAATCCATAGATAAGTGAAATTCCATACAACAAGATACATGAGGTTAAGGCACTAAGAATGACATATTTCAATGCCGCCTCGTTTGAATATAGACTGTGCTTATTGAATCCCGTCAACACGTAAACCGACAGAGCCATTAGCTCAAGTCCTGCATAAATAATGATCAAATCCAAAGCCGAAGCCAATATCATCATGCCGCATAGGGCAAATAGCAGCAATACGTAGTACTCACTATGCTGGATTTCTTCAATGCGGATATAGCGGATGGATGCGAGGATGCAAAGCGCCGCCGTCAGATAAAAGATCATCTTGAAAAAGGCTGAAAAAGGATCCGCAATAAACATCCCACTATATACAGCTTCACCAGGCATAACTAAAAACCAGGTTTCCAGAGCTACAACAACAACAACAGCCAGAGATAAGTAGCCAATTAAATCGACTCGCTTTCTTTTAAAAACCAGATCCAGCATCAACAACAAACAAGCCGCAGCCAGAACCGTAATTTCCGGCAAGCTGGCTATGAGTGAGCGAATGATGGCTTCTTGATCCATAGCGACTTACCTGGTTATCCCGGATGCA
>JAAELM010000058.1 GCA_024226635.1 Oceanicoccus sp.
GCACTATGGACAATAGTGCAGTTCATTTCATAACAGTATTTATGGCTTTCTTTGCCATCATGAACCCGGTAACAAACGCATCACTTTTTATTGGTCTAACTCAAGGAAGTGATTCAACTGCGCGCAGATTGATTGCTCTGCGTTCCGTTGTAGTCGCGTTTGTCATCGTCTCGGCCTTTGCGATCGGCGGCCGAGAGATTTTCTCGGTCTTTGGTATTACGCTGCCAGCCTTCCGTATCGCCGGTGGGCTAATGATTGGCGCTATTGGCTATCACATGCTCCAAGGTGAGACATCTACCTTCCACGCCCCAAGCGGTGATGGCTCAGAAAAGAGCAGTGATACCGCTTTAGATATAGCAATTACCCCTCTAGGAATTCCCGTCCTCGCTGGGCCTGGCACTATCGCTACCGCAATGAATTTTGCTGCAGAGTCTACTTTTGTAGAAATTATAAGAGTTCTCACAGCATTTGGCTTAATGTGCGTCTTTACTTTTATAGCGTTTATTGGTGGGCAATGGTTAGCCAGGGTTCTAGGACAAAATGGCATAAAGGTTATCTCTCGTCTCATGGGGCTAATACTTGCAGTGGTAGGTGTTCAAATGCTTATAGAGGGTGTACGTGGTGCCGTTGCCGCCTAACCAGCTGAAGCAGTTCTTTCACTTCGCTCACCGGACCGCCAAAGGCGGCCGCTGTTCAGGGCGTTAAGGGGCTGAACCAGCTATCCAACGGATAAAGGAATTTAGGTGCAGCATTTCATAGCAATACTTCTTCTAGTCACGTTTATGGCAGC
>JAAELM010000059.1 GCA_024226635.1 Oceanicoccus sp.
TCTCTATAGTTGCCAAAGTGGAAAAAAGTGTGAAAAAGTGCCTTTTTGTGGATATTTTTTCCTTTAATTGAAAACTAATACTAAAAAGTGGCAAAAACATGTATCTCGGTAGTAATGCAATCAGTATGGATGCCAAGGGGCGTCTGGCGATTCCGGCGAAAGTCCGGGATGCGCTATTGTCTGATTGCGGTGGTCGGATTGTTGTTACCGCCCATACCGAAGAGCGCTGTCTGTTGGTCTATCCCGAGCAGCAGTGGCAACAACTACTCCCTCAAATTGAAAGCCTCCCCAATATTAATCGCAAAGCCGCCAAGATGCAGCGTGTGCTATTGGGCTATGCCACCAATTTAGAGGTTGATGAAGCCAATGGCCGGATTTTATTGCCGCCTACTCTGCGCGAGTACGCTGGGTTAGAGAAAAAATTAATGCTGGTCGGCCAGGGCAAAAAGCTGGAGCTCTGGGGCGAAGAAGAGTGGGCCAAATACCTTGATGCTGCGGGGGACGAAGATGAGATACCCCCTGAAGTACTGTCGTTGTCTTTATAACGGATGAGTGCACACGAAACAGTACTGTTGCACGAAGCCGTTGATAGCTTGATCACACGCACCGACGGAGTCTATGTGGATGGCACTTTTGGGCGTGGCGGTCATAGTGAAGAAATTTTAAAGCGCCTTGATAAAAAAGGTCGTTTGCTAGGGGTGGATAAAGACCCCCAGGCCATTGCCACAGGTGAAGCGTTAGCCGAGCGGGATTCGCGCTTCCAGATTGTTCAGGGCAGTTTTGCCGATACCAAGGCCGCCCTGGCGGACAGAGGTATAGAAAGGGTTGATGGTCTGCTGCTGGATTTGGGGGTGTCATCCCCGCAGTTAGATCAGTCTGAGCGCGGTTTTAGTTTTATGCGCGACGGCCCGCTGGATATGCGAATGAATCCGCAGGCGGGACAAAGTGCCGCCGAATGGCTGGCAGTAGCGCAGGCTGGCGAAATTGCTCAAGTGTTAAAAGAGTTTGGTGAAGAACGTTATGCCAAGCGCCTGGCCAATGCGGTGGTGGAGGAGCGTGCTGAAAAGCCAATAACCACAACCCTGCATTTGGCAAAAGTGATTAAAGATGCACATCCCGCATGGGAGAAAGGTAAAAATCCGGCGACAAAAACGTTTCAGGCTATACGGATTTTTATCAATAACGAGTTAGGTGATTTAGAGCAGTTTTTGGCTCAGTCGCTGGATATGCTGGAAGTAAGTGGCAGATTGGCGATCATCAGCTTCCACTCGCTGGAAGACAGGATGGTAAAGCGTTTTATCAAGCGCCATGTAAAGGGTGATGATTTACCGCCCGGTTTGCCAGTAACGGTTGATCAGTTAAATCGACGGTTAAAAAATATTGGCAAAGCGGTTAAAGCGGATGCCACAGAAGTAGAAAGTAATGTGCGTTCAAGAAGCGCCATTATGCGGGTTGCTGAAAAAATTGCTTGAGTGAGCAGGTGATAGAAAAATAACAGAACTTATTTGGGATGGTGCACAAACACCGTTTAAATCGTAAGACTGATAATAACAATGAAACTGAGTCGCGATGAGTAACACTAAAACATTAATACAGGTAAAGGCGAAGCGGCTGTGAGTGCTTCCATAAAGACAGGGCAAGCCAGAATGTTAGCGGTGAGCCTATTGGTTTTGTTGTTGGTAGTCGTGTCGGCACTGGGAGTGATTTATAGCTCCTATAAAAGTCGCCAGCTATTTAGTGAAGTGCAACAGCAAAACAGAGAAGCAATGCGGTTAGAAGAAGATTGGGGACGGTTGTTGTTGGAGCAGAGTACTTGGGCCTCCCATGCGCGTATAGAGCGTCTGGCGAAATCCGAGTTAAAAATGGTAGTACCTGCACCAGAAACAATCATTGTAGTAAAGCGATGACTGTGATGAGTAACAATGGCTAAGGTCACACGACAAGTAGTACCTGCATGGCGCTTTATTCTGGTGATTTTATTGCTGGCATGTTTGGCGTCGCTATTAATTTGGCGAGTGCTGTCACTGCAGGTGCTGGATACCGAGCGCGGCCATGAGTTTCTTCGTGGTCAGGGTGATGCGCGTACCGTTCGTACCGAACATATTCCAGCCTACCGTGGTGTTATTTCTGATCGCAATGGCGAGCCTCTGGCTATTAGTACTCCGGTAGCTTCAATCTGGATCAATCCAAAGCATATTATTTCTGAATCTGACCGCTGGGCCGAGTTGGCTGGCGTGCTTGGCATGAGTCGCCAAAAGCTTAAAGAAAAAATCATCCAAAATAGCCGGCGTGGTTTTGTTTACCTGCGGCGCCATCTTTCTCCGCAGTTAGCGGATGAGATTTTAGCGCTTCGTATCAAAGGCGTTAACGTACAGCGCGAATACAAGCGTTATTACCCTGCCGGTGAAGTGGCCTCCCATATCGTTGGCTTTACCAATATTGATGATCAGGGCCAGGAAGGTATGGAGCTGGCTTTTGAAAGCTGGCTTAAGGGTGAGTCAGGCAGCAAGCGAGTGCTCAAAGATTTACATGGCAATGTATTTCGCGATATCGGTCAGGGTGTTTCCGCTAGCTCTGGCAAAGACCTGATGTTAAGCATTGATATGCGTTTGCAGTATTTGGCCTACCGCGAATTAAAGGCAGCCATGAAGCGCGTTGAGGCCAAGTCCGGCTCAGTGGTTATGTTAGATAGCCAGACCGGTGAAGTGTTGGCGATGGTGAACCAGCCATCCTTTAACCCCAATAACCGTCGTGCCTTAAAGCCTGCCCATATGCGCAACCGCGCCATGACCGATATGTTTGAGCCCGGCTCTACGGTCAAACCACTCACCGTAGTAGCAGCGTTAGAGTCAGGCCGTTACCAGCCAAATACCGTGATCAATACCAGTCCGGGTTATATCCGTGTCGGTAAAAAAACCTTAGTGGACCCGGTTAATTACGGTTCTATTGATGTCACCAGTATTTTAACCAAGTCCAGCCAGGTAGGTACCAGCAAAATAGCCCTGGACCTGGATGAGCAATCTGTCTGGGAAGTGTTTAGCCGTTTTGGCTTAGGTGTTAGCACTGGCAGCAGTTTTCCGGGTGAAAGTGCCGGTCTATTACCGGGGCGCCCCAATTGGCGCCCCATCGAGCGGGTTAATTTTGCCTTTGGTTATGGTCTGACGGTAACCCCATTGCAGTTGGCGCAAGCTTACTCAGTATTTGCCAGTGGCGGTGTACTTCGCCCCGCGACTTTATTGCGTCAGGAACAGGTGGAAAAGGGTGAACAAATCATTAGCGAAAAAGTGGCTGGCCAGTTAGTAGACATGCTGAAAACGGTTACCGGTGAAGATGGAACCGCCAAACGTGCCCGGGTTGCCTCCTACTCAGTTGCCGGTAAAACCGGCACCGTGCATAAAGTCAGTGATAAGGGTGGCTATGCTGATAACCGTTATATGGCAGTGTTTGCCGGTCTTGCCCCTGCCTCCGAGCCTCGTATTGTCACTGTGGTGATGATTGATGAACCTAATTTGGACAAGTATCACGGCGGCGAATCAGCGGCGCCGGTATTCTCAAGGGTGGTTACCGATGCCCTAAGAATTTTAGATGTAACACCGGATAAAGCGCTCCCCGTTAATCGCTTGGTTAATGGCAAGCCTGTAAAAGGGAGGCGTAAATCGGCTTAATGATGGCAGCCACTGAATTAAAAAACCAAAAGCCGTTAGGTGAATTGATCGAAGTTAGCGATCAAACCCTTGCGGCTATTCAGGTTTCAGGTGTAGAGCTGGATAGTCGTCAGGTAAGCGCTGGTGATGTGTTTTTAGCCTGTGCCGGTTTTGCTGTTGATGGCCGTGATTATATTGACCAGGCTATTGCCGCTGGTGCTGTAGCCGTATTAGCAGAGCAGAACGACCAGTGGGCCAATTATTCAGAGCGCAACGGTGTTCCCGTATTGGTCGTTGAAAATCTGTCACAAAAAATCAGCGGCATTGCCGGTCAGTTCTTTGATCACCCATCAAAGCAATTGCCAGTGCTGGCGGTTACCGGCACCAATGGCAAAACCAGTTGCACCCAGTTATTAATGCAATTACTTAATGCCATGAATAAAAGTTGTGCCGTTATTGGCACGCTGGGTACTGGCGCTGATGGTGCAATGGAAGCCGGTATCAATACCACACCCAGTGCGGTTGCTATTCAAAAATTATTAGCCACTTGGTTGGCGCAAGGTATCTCCACAGTAGCGATGGAAGTATCGTCCCACGGCTTAGAGCAGGGCAGGGTGCAGGCACTGCAATTTGAGTTGGCCTTATTTACCAATTTAAGTCGCGACCACCTCGACTATCACGGCTCCATGCAGGCCTATGCCGAAGCTAAGGCGCGTTTGTTTAAACAGCCCGGCCTAAAGCGCGCTGTGATTAATATCGATGATAGCTTCTCTGGAACATTGCTCAATATTATCGCAGATGATGTAGAAGTCATTCGCTACAGTGTTGATGCTGCCAAAGATGCCGCCAAGCGTATTGATGTTTGGGTAGAGAATATTTCCTATCACCCTGATGGAGTTAGTGCTCAATTCCATTCGCCCTGGGGCGAGTTCGAATTGCACAGTCCCTTATTAGGTGATTTTAATTTAAGCAATGTTGTAGCAGCTGTAAGTGGCTTAGGGGCGCAGGGTTATCCCGTTGCTACGGTTATTGAAAGCCTTAAAGCCCTGGGCACCATTGCAGGCCGTATGGAAAAAATCTCTGCCACAGCGGATATTAATGTTGTTGTAGATTATGCCCACACTCCCGACGCTTTGGAAAAAGCCCTGGTAGCAATACGCCAGCACAGTGATGGTGATGTCTGGTGTGTATTTGGTTGCGGCGGTGATCGCGACCAGGGCAAACGTCCGCAGATGGGTGAAATGGTTCAGCGTTATGCGGATCATATTGTAGTCACCAGTGACAACCCGCGCCATGAACAAGCCAGCGATATTATTAATGAAATTCTAGGTGGTATAGATTGTCCTTCGCTGGTGGAAGAAGATCGTGCTATCGCGATTGAGTTTGCTATTAGCAATGCCAAGGCCGGTGACTGTGTGCTTATCGCAGGTAAAGGTCACGAAGATTATCAGCAGGTTGGCGACTTGCGCATTCCCTTTAGCGATATAAAACAAGCCCGTTTGGCGTTGGCAGAACGTGCGGGGGTGGCTGAATGATGTCGGCATTATCCCTGGCAACGATTGCAGCACAAACCGGTGGCAAGGTTAAACAAAATGTTACACAAGATGTAACGTTTTCCAGGGTTTGTACAGATACCCGCAGTATCAAAAAAGGCGATTTGTTTGTCGCATTAAGTGGCGAAAATTTTAACGGCAATTTATTTGTCAACGAGGCTGCTAATAGTGGCGCAGTAGCTGCTGTAGTCAGTGATGCGACAGAGGCTTCTATCCCTTGTTTACAGGTCGAAGATTCACGTCTGGCTTTGGGTTTAATTGCCAAAGCCAATCGCGAACAATTTACCGGGCCATTAGTTGGATTAACTGGCAGCGCCGGTAAAACTTCTACCAAAGAAATGGTAGCGAGCATTTTGTCTGAAATGGGCAACGTATTGGCAACGCGCGGCAACTTAAATAACGAAATTGGTGTGCCGCAGACTTTATTGCAGCTTGAGCCGGGCCATGATTATGCCGTGGTAGAAATGGGCGCGAGTAATAAAGGGGATATTGCTTACTTGATGCAATTTGTTGAGCCCACTATCTCAGTGTTAACCAATGCTATGCCGGTGCATATAGAGTTCTTTGGCAGCCTGGAAACTATTGGTCAAACCAAGGGCGAAATCTTCGAAGGTTTGGCGGACACTGGTACAGCGATTATCAATTTAGATGATCAGTTCTATCAGCAATGGTGTGCTCAAGCAGGATCATCTTCGATAACAACCTTTAGTAAAAATAATACCGAAGCCGATTTTTATGCCAGTGATATTACTTTGCAGCCTGCCGGTTTGACCTCTTTTGTGTTGCATACATCATCAGCAGCTATCTCTATTAGCTTGTCAGTACTGGGCGAACACAATGTTATGAATGCATTGGCCGCCGCGGCCGCCGCTGTAGCCGCAGGCGCAAGTTTGGAAAACGTTAAAAATGGCTTGGAAAAAGTTCAGCCAGTAACAGGTCGTTTAAAAGCCTATTCACAGGGTGGCCAAACGGTCATCGACGATACCTATAACGCAAGCCCTGGTTCAATGAAAGCGGCTATAGACGTGCTTGTCGGTTTTGCCGGTATGCGCTGCTTAATTATGGGCACTATGGGTGAGATGGGTGATATGACGGTCAGCTCACATAAGGAAGTGGCGGAGTATGCAAAAGAAAAAGGTGTTGAGCAGGTATTAGCTGTCGGAGAGTACGCCGAAATAGTCGCGCAAACTTTTGGCCACGGCTGTGTAGCACATAACGATATGAGTGAGTTATTGCCAGTGTTAGAAACTATTAAAGCAACAACAATATTAATAAAAGGTTCGCGCAGTGCGCGGATGGAGCGAGTAGTGGAAGCACTGCTGGCAACCAATGGGAGACAACAGTAATGCTACTGTTATTGGCAGATTTTCTGTCTCAGTATATAAGTGCGTTTCAGGTATTTCAGTACCTTACTTTTCGCGGCATTCTGGGCATTATGACGGCATTAGGTATTTGCTTGGTGTTTGGTCCCTATATGATCAATCGCTTGAACTACCACCAGATTGGCCAGGCTATTCGTGATGATGGCCCTGAGTCTCACTTAAGTAAATCAGGCACCCCCACCATGGGCGGCACTTTGATTTTAGTCTCCATTATCCTGAGTACCTTACTGTGGGGTGACCTGCAGAATTCCTATGTTTGGACGGTTTTAATCGTGACCATTATTTTTGGTGCGGTCGGTTGGGTAGATGACTACCGCAAAGTGATTGAAAAAAACTCACGGGGGCTGCCGGCACGTTGGAAATACTTTTGGCAATCAGTTGGTGGCTTGGGTGCCGCTATATTTCTTTATTCGCAGGCAAGTATTCCAGCAGAGACGCAGTTGTTTTTGCCCTTCCTAAAAGACTTTGCACTGGATCTGGGCGTGTTTTATATCGTATTGACCTACTTCGTTATTGTGGGTTCAAGTAATGCCGTCAATCTTACTGATGGTCTTGATGGCCTGGCGATTATGCCTTCCGTCATGGTGGGTTCAGCGCTGGGTATTATTGCCTACCTTGCAGGTAATGTTTCCTTTGCCAATTACTTATTTATTCCCTATATCGCAGGCAGTGGTGAGTTAGCGGTGTTCTGTGGCGCGCTAGCTGGGGCCGGCTTGGGTTTTCTGTGGTTTAACACCTACCCCGCACAAATTTTTATGGGTGATGTTGGCGCGTTGGCGCTGGGTGCAGCCTTGGGTACGGTGGCGGTTATTACTCGCCATGAAATCGTTTTTTTCATTATGGGCGGGATTTTCGTCCTCGAAACTGTTTCGGTTATTTTACAGGTAGCTTCATTCAAATTAACCGGACGAAGAATTTTTAGAATGGCGCCTATTCATCATCATTTTGAATTAAAAGGTTGGCCAGAGCCGCGTGTGATTGTGCGGTTTTGGATTATTACCGTGATGTTGGTGTTGTTCGGTTTGGCAACATTAAAGCTACGTTAAGGAAAGGGTTAAAGGTAAGTCGTGCAATTAATAGCAACAGATAATAAGCAGGTAGTTATAGGGCTCGGTGTTACCGGGCTTTCCTGTGTGCGTTATCTGGCGGCTAACAATAAGCCTTTTTCAGTGGTTGATAGCCGTGAAAACCCTCCGGGCCTTGAGGCATTTAGAGCTGAATTTCCTGATATTAATTTAACGCTGGGTGATATAACCGAAGCTTCATTGGCCGGTGCCGATGAATTAGTGGTAAGCCCCGGTGTTGCCATTGATGAACCGGCGATAGTTAAAGCGGTGGCAAAGGGCGCCCACGTTTGCGGTGATATTGATTTGTTTTGCCGGGCTGTTGATGTGCCGGTTATTGCTATTACTGGTTCCAACGGCAAATCAACTGTTACCACCCTGGTGGGTGAAATGATTAAACGCTCCGGTAAAAGGGTAGCGGTGGGTGGCAATATCGGTACGCCAGCATTGGATTTACTGGCAGAAGAAACCCCCGATATTTATGTGCTGGAACTATCAAGCTTTCAATTGGAGCGGTCAGAAAAACTGGCAGTGGATGTGGCAACTGTGCTGAATGTTAGCGCCGACCATATGGATCGCTATAAAAATCTACTGAGTTATCATCAAGCCAAACACCGAATTTTCCGAGGCTGTAAAAAAGTCGTGATTAATCGGGCAGACCCTTTATCAAGACCGCTACTGGCGGAAGAAGTGGATGTGTTTACTTTTGGTTTAAATGATTCAGATATTAATGGCTTCGGTTTAATCAATGATGAAGGTATTGAAAGCCTGGCCTATCAGTTTAAGCCGCTAATGCCCGTGTCAGCATTAAAAATGGTTGGTCGGCACAATATAGAAAATGCCTTGGCGGCGATGGCCTTATGCAGAGCGGTAGGTATTGAAGTTGGCCCCATGCTGGATGTGCTGCGTGAATTTAACGGTTTGGAGCATCGCTGCCAGTACGCTGGCGAGTATCGCGGTGTTCGCTTTTATAACGATTCAAAAGGTACCAATGTTGGCGCAGCTATCGCTTCTATTAACGGTTTGAAAGACAGCGCCAACAATATCGTTTTAATTGCCGGCGGTGATGCCAAGGGCGCAGATTTCGCGCCGCTATTACCCGTCTTAAAAGGCGTAGTCAGCGTCATGGTTGTTATTGGCAATGCGGCGCAGGTCTTAACAGATTTATGCAAAGAAGTTCTGCAGGTTGTAAAAGCAGACTCCATGGAATCTGCCGTCAACAAAGCAGCTTCACTGGCTACGGAGGGTGATGTGGTTCTGCTATCTCCGGCCTGCGCCAGTTTCGATATGTTTAATAACTACCAGCATCGCGGTGATGTATTTGTGGCCGCAGTACAACAATTATCAACAGAGAGTGCTAGCTAATGGGCGCGGTAGCGATCGATACCAAGCTAAATAGCTCTTTGCTACAAAGGGCAACAAAGCCTTTATCGGCAGTTAATTTTGCGACGGAGAAAACCAATAGCCTGGATATGGCACTGGCGATCTTGTCGATGGCCTTAATCGTTATTGGTTTTGTGGCGATGAGTTCTGCCTCTATCGAGTTTGCGGCAGAGCGTTATGGCAATCCCTTTTTCCATAGCTACCGCTATTTGTTTCATTTAAGTATCGGTGTGGTTGCCGGCTTAGTGGTTTATCGCATCCCCATGTCTTTTTGGCAAAGTACCGGTTGGTTTTGGCTGTTGGCAGGTTTTGCTTTGTTAATCGTGGTATTGATCCCGGGAATAGGCAGAGAAGTGAATGGTAGCCGCCGCTGGTTGGCTCTGGGTCCATTAACTTTACAGTGTTCAGAAATTGCTAAAGTTTGCGTCATTCTTTATTTGGCAGGTTATTTAGTTCGCCGACAGGATGAAGTTCGGGAAGAGTGGAAAGGTTTTATTAAACCGATGGGTGTTTTATTTTTAGTCACCATATTGTTGATGTTAGAGCCTGACTTTGGTGCCACGGTTGTTACCCTGGGTACGGCCTTTGGTATGATTTTTCTTGCCGGCGTGCGTCTATGGCAATTTAGTCTGGTGATTTTGGCCGCCTTAGCCGCTTTGGTGATATTGGTGATCTCTGAGCCCTACCGGATGAAGCGTTTAACCGCGTATACCGATCCCTGGGCTGATCAGTTTAATACCGGCTATCAGCTAACCCAGTCATTAATTGCTTTTGGCCGCGGTGAATGGTGGGGCGTTGGCTTGGGTAACAGCATTCAAAAACTGTTTTATTTACCGGAGTCTCATACCGATTTTGTGTTTGCCATCTATGCCGAAGAATTTGGTTTTGTCGGTGCCATCCTGTTAATCGCTTTGTTCTGTGGCCTGGTGACAAGAATTCTTCAAATTGGACGTAAGGCAGAAAAACAGCAACAAACCTTTAGCGCTTTTGTCGCTTACGGTATTGCCCTAATGATGAGTGGCCAGGTATTTATCAATATTGGCGTAAATACCGGTTTATTGCCCACCAAGGGTTTGACCTTGCCCTTTTTAAGTTATGGCGGCAGTAGCCTGATTGTATGCTGCGCACTGTTAGCGATGGTTTTTCGCATCAATAATGAAGCAGCGCTTTCGCTGGCTGGCGGTGCAAAGAAATTAACATCTAAAAAACGCAGAACTAAAAAGAAAAACCGGCAGGGAGGCAGTGATGACTGAATCATTACCTCGCTCTGTATTGATTATGGCTGGTGGCACCGGCGGCCATGTATTCCCGGCTTTGGCTGCGGCGCAATGTCTGCGTGAAAAAGGTATTAATGTGGAGTGGCTGGGTACTAGCAAAGGGATAGAGGCTCGGCTGGTGCCTAATGCGGATATTCCCATTCACTTTATCAATGTGTCAGGCCTGCGCGGCAAAAATATTATCAGCATTATTAAATCCTTATCGCAGTTAGTTGGCGCTGTAGCGGCGGCGATTAAAGTGCTTATTAAGCTTAAGCCTATCTGTGTATTAGGTATGGGTGGTTTTGCGTCAGGCCCCGGTGGTTTAGCGGCTTGGTTAACGGGGCGTCCACTAGTGATCCACGAACAAAATGCTGTAGCGGGTACCACTAATAAAACACTGGCAAAAATCGCCACCAAAGTATTGCTGGGCTACCCCATTAATTTGGGTGGTGCTAAAGCACAACATATTGGCAACCCGGTTAGGAGTGAGATCGCTCGACTACCGGCTCCAGAACAACGTGGAGTTGGTAACTCAGGTGCCTTGCGTTTATTAGTGCTGGGCGGAAGTTTAGGAGCCAAGCCCATTAATGAATTGTTGTTGGCAGCTTTGCAGGGTATGACCGCAGAACAGCGTCCTCAGGTTTGGCATCAAACCGGTCAGGCACATTGCAACGGTGTTATAGCCGCTTATCAAGATAAGAATATTGAAGTTAAAGCTGAAGCCTTTATTGAAGATATGGCCGCCGCTTACCAGTGGGCAGATGTTGTGTTATGCCGGGCCGGTGCTCTAACCGTGGCCGAGTTGGCCGCCGCCGGTGTTGCCTCAATTTTGGTGCCACTGCCGCACGCTATTGATGATCACCAAACCGCAAATGCTCGTTGGTTGGCTGATAATAATGCAGGAATTTTAATGAAACAGTCGACTTTAACCGCTGGTGATTTGGCGAGTTTATTGATGTCTTTAAATGGTGATAGCGAAAGATTGTTAGCTATGTCTAATGCCGCCAGAGAATTAGCCAAAGTGGATGCAGCTGAGCAAGTTGCCAATATCTGTTTGGAGGTGGCCAATGGTTGATAACGTGCCAGCCAACAGTTTTGTAATTCCGGAAATGCGCCGTATTAAGAAAATACATTTTGTAGGCATTGGTGGTGCTGGTATGTGTGGTATTGCAGAAGTATTGCTAAATACCGGCTACCAAATTTCGGGCTCAGATATTCAAGCTTCAAAAAATACTGAGCGCCTCAAGAGTATGGGTGTCACTATTTTTATTGGCCATGCTGAGCAGAATATTGCCGGTGTTGATGTTGTGGTGACTTCTACGGCTGTACAGGGTGATAACCCTGAAGTCACCGAGGCGATGGCATGTCGTATACCGATTGTTCCCCGTGCAGAAATGCTGGCTGAGTTAATGCGTTATCGCCACGGTATTGCAGTAGCTGGTACCCACGGTAAAACGACTACAACCAGTTTGATTGCATCGGTATTCGCCGAAGCGAAACTTGATCCTACTTTTGTTATCGGAGGCTTGCTCAATAGCGCAGGCTCCAACGCTCGTTTAGGTGAAAGCCGAATTTTAGTCGCTGAAGCTGATGAAAGTGATGCCTCCTTTTTGCATTTGCAGCCAATGGTGTCAGTGGTGACGAATATCGAAGCAGACCATATGGCTACCTATGGCGGCGACTTTAACCAGCTGAAGAAAACCTTTATCGAATTTTTACATAACCTGCCGTTTTATGGCATAGCGATTATGTGCATCGATGACGATGTGGTCAGAGATTTGTTGCCCATGGTAGGCCGTTCAATTTTAACCTATGGCTTTAGCGATGATGCAGATTTCTCAATTAGCAATGTGCAGAAACAGAGTCTATCGACGTCCTTTACGGTATCTCGCCCCGGTGATTTAAATGCCATTGATGTGACCATTAATATGCCCGGTGATCATAATGTCCTAAATGCTACCGCAGCTATTGCGGTAGCCACCGATGAGGGTGTTGACGATGCGGCTATTCAAAAAGGTCTGGAAAAATTCCAGGGCGTTGGTCGTCGTTTCCAGGTTCATGGCGAGTATGAGATAGAAGGCGGTAGTGCTTTATTGGTAGACGACTATGGTCATCACCCCACTGAAGTTGAGGCCACCATTTCCGCCGCACGTCAGGCCTGGCCCGACCGCCGTTTATTAATGGTCTATCAACCACATCGTTATACCCGTACTAAAGATTTATACGAAGATTTTGTGCGGGTTCTATCAACGGTAGATAGCCTGATGTTATTGGAAGTGTACTCCGCCGGTGAAGACGTGATTGCCGGTGCTGATGGTCGCAGTTTAAGCGGCAGTATCCGTAGTCGCGGCCAAGTTGATCCCGTCTTTGTAGAAGATCGGGCTAGTGTGGCTGAGGTATTAAAAAATATTATGCAGCCGGGTGATGTGGTTCTTACTCAGGGTGCAGGTAATGTAGGTGCAATTGCGGCGGAGTTAGCCGCCGGTAAATTAGGTAAAGATCAATGAGTAATGTGATCGACTTAAATAGTCAATTACAAACACCAGTAGCGGTTTTGTTTGGCGGGCGCTCTGCTGAGCGTGACGTTTCTCTGCAAAGTGGTGAAGCTGTTTTAGCGGCATTGCGTGGGCAAAATATTCCGGTTGAGCCTATTGATAGCAAAGATAACGATTGGTTAGAGCGTGTGGCCAATAATCACCATCACGCTTTTATCGCGTTACATGGTGGTGATGGTGAAGATGGCACGATACAGGGCGCGCTGGAAAATCTTGATATTAGTTATACCGGCAGTGGTGTGACTGCCTCTGCTCTGGCGATGGATAAAGTGCGTTGCAAATATCTTTGGCAGGGTATGGATTTACCCACCCCCCAGTTTGCTGAGCTTAATGATGACAGCGACCTGGCTGAGATTATTCAACAGTTTGGCAAAGTGATTGTTAAGCCTTCCTGTGAAGGCTCAAGTATTGGTATGACCATAGCAACGACTGCAGAAGAATTATCGGCCGCTTATATTGCCGCGAAGGCATATGACGATTCGGTAATGGTCGAGCAGTGGGTACAGGGCGCTGAGTTTACCGTAGCAATTTTAGGTGGTCGGGCATTGCCTGCCATTCGTTTGGAAACGGACCATGGTTTCTATGACTACGATGCCAAATATATTGCTGATGATACCCGTTATATCTGCCCCTGCGGTTTGGATAAAAAACTTGAGCAGCAGTTACAGGAATTGGCGCTTGCCGCTTTTACCAGTGTTGGCTGTGAAGGCTGGGGACGTGTTGATGTGATGCAGGATGAGCAGGGCAACTTCTATCTATTAGAGGTGAATACAGTGCCCGGAATGACCGGCCATAGTTTAGTACCGATGGCGGCCAAGGCAGCGGGTATCAGTTTTGAGCAGTTAGTGACCGAAATTTTAACTTTGAGTTTAAACAAGTAAAACACGATGGCGTTTTTTAAAGCAAAACAGAACAGCAAGAGAAAGACTAAGGCAAGGGGCGCCAGCAGCCACCAGCCCAAGCCTTCTCGTACGGTTGACTGGAGAAAGTTTAATCAACTGGTTTTTGCTTTGGTGGCCGTTGCGGTACTGGTCGGTATTTATCAGGGTATTGTGATGTTGCTATCACAGCCTGTTACTCGCGTGGCGGTGAATGGTGAATTTATTTATGTGGATAAGCGAGCTATTGAAGCAGAGGTAAAACCTTTTTTAGGCGGCGGTTTTATTGCGTTAGATTTGGCAGGGCTTAGCGAAAAGCTGGAACTGCAGCCCTGGGTGCTGGATGTCTCTGTTTCGCGACGCTGGCCCGATGAGATTGTGATTACCGTGGTGGAGCAAACACCGATTGCCTACTGGGGAGATAATGGTTTTTTGAATTCCCGTGGTGAGTTATTTCAACCACTGGAAAAAGTGGCAGCGATAGAAGGTTTGCCAAAGCTAAATGGTCCGGGCAATAGCTTGGACAATAGCTCGAACAATAGCTCGAACAACAGCTCAGACAAGGTGATGAATCATTTTAGTGAGCTGAATGAAGCTTTAATTAATCGCGGTTTGAGTTTGGTGGCCCTGGAGCTGGACGACCGGGGCAATTGGTCAGCCCGATTAGCCGGCGATATCAATATCACCCTTGGTAGGGGTGAAGTGATGGAAAAAATGCGGCGTTTACTGGTGGCTTATGAACAGGGCTTATCAGAAAACTTCAGTAATATCGCCAATATAGATATGCGCTATAACAATGGCTTTGCCGTCGAGTGGCGCACCAAAAATGCAGAGCGTGTTTGATGTTAATAATGAAAAAGCAAAAGGGGAGTGTTAGCTAATGGGCGGCACAATAGACAATAAAATGATTGTCGGTCTTGATATTGGTACTTCAAAGGTCGTGGCCATCGTTGGTGCGATTACTGAAGAGGGTATCTTGGAAATTGTGGGTATAGGTTCCCACCCATCTCGAGGCTTAAAGAAAGGCGTGGTGGTAAATATCGAATCCACGGTTCAGTCCATCCAGCGCGCTATAGAAGAAGCGGAATTAATGGCCGGCTGCCAAATTCACTCTGTCTATGCCGGTATCGCGGGTAATCATATTCGCAGTTTAAATTCCCACGGTATTGTCGCTATCCGGGATCGCGAAGTGTATCAGTTGGATTTGGAGCGAGTGATTGATGCCGCACAAGCGGTGGCGATTCCCGCTGATCAAAAGGTGCTGCATATTTTGCCGCAGGAATATGTGATCGACACCCAGGAAGGTATTAAGGAGCCGCTGGGTATGTCGGGCGTACGTTTAGAGGCCAAAGTACATTTGGTCACTTGTGCGGTTAATGCTTCCCAGAATATTGAAAAATGTATTCGCCGTTGTGGTCTTGAAGTTGAAGATATTATTTTAGAGCAGCTGGCTTCAAGCTATGCCGTGCTGACTGATGATGAGCGTGAGTTGGGTGTATGCCTGGTGGATATTGGTGGTGGTACTACCGATATTGCCATCTTTACTGAGGGTGCTATTCGCCATACCGGCGTTATCCCAATCGCCGGTGACCAGGTCACTAACGATATTGCTATGGCTCTAAGAACGCCAACGCAAAACGCTGAAGAAATCAAAATAAAATATGCCTGTGCACTGACTCAGTTAGCTGGCGCAGAAGAAACTATCAAAGTGCCCAGTGTGGGTGAGCGTCCCCCCAGAGATTTGTCACGGCAGGCATTGGCTGAAGTGGTTGAGCCCCGCTATGACGAGTTATTTACTTTAGTTCAAGCTGAACTTCGCCGCAGTGGTTACGAAGATATGATCGCGGCGGGCATTGTGCTGACCGGCGGTACTTCAAAAATGGAAGGGGTGGTCGAATTGGCGGAGGAGATTTTCCATACGCCAGTCAGAATCGGCACACCGCAAGATGTTGAAGGCTTAAAAGATATTGTTCGCAATCCAATTTATTCCACTGGAGTAGGTTTATTGCAATACGGTTTAAAACAACAAAACGGCGGTGAAATAAAAGCGTCGAGGACACAACAAACAGCCGGCGTATTTAGCCGTGCTAAAGACTGGTTTCAAAATAACTTTTAACCACTGTTTTTAAATTAAGTAACTTTAAATGTAAGACTACTGGCGTCGACTTTGTCGGCAACAGTAGAAAAACTAAAAAAGGGAGAAAACCTATGTTCGAGCTAGTTGATAACGTTCCACAAAATGCGGTCATAAAGGTTGTCGGTGTGGGAGGCGGTGGCGGTAATGCCGTTAAGCACATGATTGCCAATAACGTAGAAGGCGTAGACTTTGTTTGCGCTAATACGGACGCCCAAGCGTTGATCGATGTTGAAACCACCACTGTATTGCAGCTAGGTAGTAATATCACTAAAGGTTTGGGTGCTGGTGCCAATCCTGAAGTGGGCCGCCAGGCTGCATTGGAAGACCGCGAGCGTATTTCCGAAGCATTGCAAGGCGCTGATATGGTCTTTATCACTGCCGGTATGGGCGGTGGTACAGGTACAGGTGCTGCACCGGTTGTTGCTGAAGTGGCTAAAGATTTAGGTATTCTGACTGTGGCGGTGGTAACACGCCCATTTTCTTTTGAAGGCAAAAAGCGCAGCGTCATCGCCGAAGCCGGGATGAAGGAATTGCAACAGCATGTTGATTCTTTAATCACTATTCCTAATGAGAAGTTATTGGATGTGTTAGGTAAGAGCGCCAGTCTGCTGGATGCCTTTAAAACCGCCAATGATGTTTTGTTGGGTGCTGTGCAGGGTATCGCAGATTTAATTATCCGCCCGGGTATGATCAACGTGGATTTCGCGGATGTGCGTACGGTGATGTCTGAGATGGGTATGGCGATGATGGGTACCGGTTATGCTCGCGGTGAGAACCGTGCCCGTGAAGCGGCCGAAGCTGCCATCCGCAGTCCATTGCTGGATGATATTAACCTGCAGGGCGCACGCGGTATTCTTGTGAATATTACCGCCGGTCTTGATTTGTCGCTAGGCGAGTTCTCAGAGGTGGGTGACACCGTTGAAGAGTTTGCATCAGATAATGCCACTGTTGTTGTGGGAACTGTTATCGACCCTGACATGTCAGAGGAACTGCGCGTAACGGTTGTAGCGACCGGTTTGGGTGGCGAAATGGCCGAAACTCCACTGAAAGTAGTGGAGAGCAAGCCAGCTGATGCGACTAACCCGGATTACCGCACACTGGACCGTCCAACGGTTATGCGTAATAACCCACAGGCCGCAGCCCCTGAGGCAGCCACACCTGTAGGTGAAAAGGATATGGAATATCTTGATATTCCTGCCTTTTTGCGCAGACAAGCGGACTAGGATTGCTTAAGTAATAGGTTGCAGAAGGCAATTTTAGCTCCAACGTAGCTAAGCTAAGAGTTTGGCGTTATACCGGTTCTCTGGTAGTATTCGCGCCTCGCTTCTTAGGCTATAGCTGTGTTGAGTCAGCGATAAATAGCCGGGCTCTACTAACCCTCTGGTAACTCCTTGAGTAAAATCAGCGGTTTTAGGGCGTGATACGGGCGAAAGCCCATCAATAACCATGAAGAAAAGCCATGATTAGACAACGCACATTACGCAACGCCATTCGTGCCACGGGCGTGGGTTTACACTCCGGTGAAAAGGTCTATTTGACCCTTTTACCTGCTCCTGTTGATACCGGTATTGTGTTCCGTCGTACTGATCTGGACCCTGTCGTTGAAATTGCCGCCCGTGCGGAAAATGTAGGCGATACCACTCTATCAACCACCTTAATGAAAGGTGATGTAAGAGTGTCCACCGTTGAGCATTTATTGTCAGCGATGGCGGGTTTGGGAATTGATAACGCCTATGTAGAGTTAAGTGCCGCAGAAGTCCCTATTATGGATGGCAGTGCAGGCCCTTTCGTGTTCTTAATCCAGTCCGCTGGTATTGAAGAGCAGGCCAAGGCCAAGCAGTTTATCCGCATTAAACGACCGGTAACGGTGAAACACGACGATAAAGTCGCCAGCTTCCTCCCTTTTGATGGCTTCAAAGTGTCGTTTACCATTGATTTTGATCACCCGGTCTTTCGCGATCGTACTGGCGAGGCTGCGCTGGATTTTTCCAGCACCTCCTTCGTAAAAGAAGTCAGCCGCGCCCGTACCTTCGGCTTTATGCATGAATTTGAATACCTGCGCTCCAAGGGCCTGGCCCAGGGTGGCAGTGTCCACAATGCGATTGTTGTGGATGAGTACCGTATCCTTAATGAAGACGGCCTGCGTTACGAGGACGAATTTGTTAAGCACAAGGTATTGGACGCCATTGGCGACCTCTACCTGTTAGGCAACAGTTTGATTGGTGAGTTTAAGGCCCATAAATCCGGTCATGCCCTCAATAATGCTTCTTTGCGAGCCTTAATTGCTGAAACTGATGCCTGGGAAGTAGTGACTTTTGAAGATAAAGACACCGCTCCCATCTCCTATATGGCCCCGGTGTCTGTCGCATAAGTCTGTTTTTGCCAAAACTTTCTGTTCAAATTTCGAGCTGCTTCACCAAAATCTGCTGCGCAAAGTTGGTAATAGCCTGATTTATATGCGATATTTACGAAAATTTTTTCTCAAAAGTGCCCAAATGGCACTTAATAAACCCAGCTGAAGCCCCCTTACTCTATGAAAGTCATTATTGTTAGTGACAAACACGGCCAGTCAAGCTCCATCTCACTAGGCCGGTGGACCCGTACGATTGTCTCCTTGTGCCTATTAGGTATTCCCCTGGGTGTGGGCAGCTTAATCGGTCATAGCGTAGCCACCAGCGAAGAAGTGCTGGACCAGCAGGCTCTGTTAGCCATCAAAGAGAGAAATAACAAAGAACAATTGGCTCTTGCCGAAACCAAGCGCAAAGTTGAGCAACATCTTCAAGCTTTAACTCTGCGTATGGCCGAGATGCAGGCCCGTATCGTCCGTTTGGATGCTCTGGGCCAGCGCATAACCAGCGTCGCCAAACTCGACAAAGGCGAGTTTGATTTTAGCCAGCTGCCTGCTGTAGGTGGCCCCCAGGGCGCTGATTTAGGTAAAGTTTACCAGAGCCCTGATTTTGTTGATGCGATTGATAATCTTGTCCAGCGTATTGATGACCGCGAGCAGCAGCTTGAAATCCTTGAAACCTTAATGGCCAACCGCAAGATTGAAGATGAGGTTTTCCTGGCGGGTCGCCCCATCAAAAAAGGCTGGATGTCCTCCAATTTTGGCCTCCGTGCCGACCCTTTCACTGGTCGCAAAGCGATGCATGAAGGCGTCGACTTTGCCGGTAAGCTGGGCTCAGAGATTGTAGCTGTTGGTTCCGGTGTTGTTACCTGGTCCGGAGACCGCTACGGCTATGGCCGTTTAGTAGAAATTGTCCACGGTAATGGGTTTATGACCCGCTACGCCCACAACATGGAAAACAAGGTTGAAGTGGGTGACATCGTGAAAAAAGGCCAAACCATCTCCCTGATGGGTAGTAGTGGTCGTTCCACCGGCCCCCATGTCCATTTTGAAGTCTATAAGCATGGTCGCCCCGTTGACCCAGCTACCTATATTCATCGCGCCAGTCGCTGAATATACCCTGCCTTATTTGCCCCAATTAGATTAAACTAGCGCGCTGTTGTTGGTCGGCACATATCCAGACTTAATAGCCCGACTTTAATAGCTCGACTTTAGTGCTATAGAGCGCCCCTTAACAATAACACTTACATCGCAGCCACTATTATGATTGGAAATATCGCCAGGAAAATCTTCGGTAGCAAAAATGACCGAGTCCTTAAGCGCATGGGCAAAACCGTCCAGCAGATCAATGCCTTTGAAGAGGCGATTAGCGCCCTGAGTGACGAGGCCCTAAAAGCCAAAACCCCTGAATTCAAAAGTCGCCTGGAACAGGGAGAAAGCCTGGACCAGCTGTTGCCAGAAGCCTTTGCCTGTGTCCGTGAGGCGGGCCAAAGAGCTCTGGGGATGCGCCACTTTGATGTGCAGATGATTGGTGGCTTGTGTCTGCATCAGGGCCGCATCGCCGAGATGCGTACCGGTGAAGGTAAAACCCTGGTGGCAACCCTGCCGGTGTATCTAAATGCCCTAACCGGCAAAGGTGCCTTCGTGGTTACCGTCAATGACTACCTGGCGGAGCGCGATGCTAACTGGATGCGCCCCCTCTATGAATTTATGGGCCTGTCTGTTGGCGTAGTTAAATCAGGGCAGGACACTGAATCAAAGCGTGCCGCTTACCTTTGTGATATTACATATGGCACCAATAACGAATTTGGTTTTGATTACCTGCGCGACAATATGGCCTTTACCAGAGAAGACCGTTTTCAGCGCAGCCTGAATTTTGCCATTGTTGATGAGGTGGATTCCATCCTGATCGATGAAGCCCGTACGCCGCTGATTATTTCTGGCCCTGCCGAAGACAGCTCCGAGCTCTATCGCAAAATTAATACATTGATCCCTAATCTAACTCTGCAAATAGAAGAAGAGGAAGGACAGGAATTTGTTGAAGGCCACTATACGCTGGATGAAAAAGCCCGCCAGATTGACCTCACCGAAACCGGCCATCTTTATGTTGAAGAGTTGCTGACCGAAGCGGGTATGCTGGAAGAAGGTGATAGCCTCTACTCCGTTAGCAACCTGTCAATGTTGCAGCATGTTTATTCCGGCTTGCGCGCCCATAAACTGTTTAACCGCGATGTTGAATATATTATTCAAAACAGTCAGGTGGTGTTAATTGATGAGCATACCGGCCGTACTATGCCCGGTCGTCGTTTGTCTGAAGGTTTGCACCAGGCCATTGAAGCCAAAGAAGGTGTAGCCATTCAGGCGGAAAGCCAAACCCTGGCATCCACCACCTTCCAGAATTATTTCCGTTTATTTAATAAATTGTCGGGCATGACCGGTACAGCGGATACTGAAGCTTTCGAATTTCACCAAATTTACGGCTTGGAAGTATTGGTTATCCCAACCAATGTGACGCAGTTACGTAAAGATTTAAATGACCTGGTGTATTTATCTAAAGATGAAAAATACGATGCCATTGTTAACGATGTTAATGAAATTACTGCCCAAGGCGCCCCTGTTCTGGTAGGTACTGCATCCATCGAAACCTCGGAAGAATTGTCCCGTCGTTTTGAAAAATCAAAAATTGCCCACAAAGTGCTGAACGCCAAGTTCCACCAGCAAGAAGCAGAAATTATTGCCCAGGCCGGTAAGCCGGGTATTGTCACTATCGCGACTAATATGGCGGGCCGTGGTACCGATATCGTACTGGGTGGTAATGTTGAAGTAGAAATTGCCGCATTGGATAACCCCAGTGATAGCCAGATTGAAGCACTAAGAGCCGATTGGCAAAAACGCCATGACGCTGTGCTGGAGGCGGGCGGTTTACATATTATTGGTACCGAACGTCACGAATCCCGTCGTATTGATAACCAGCTCCGTGGTCGTGCCGGCCGTCAGGGTGATGCTGGTATGTCGCGTTTTTATCTTTCTATGGAAGATAATTTAATGCGTATCTTTGCCTCGGACCGCGTACGTAACTTTATGAAAGCCCTGGGTATGGAAAAGGGTGAAGCGATTGAACACCGTATGGTGACCAACTCCATTGAAAAAGCCCAGCGCAAAGTAGAAGGCCGTAACTTCGATATTCGCAAGCAGCTATTGGAATATGATGATGTGGCTAACGACCAGCGCCAGATTGTTTATAACCAGCGCAAGTACCTGCTTGAGGAAGAAGAGATTACTGAAACCATTGAGGCCATTCGCGCCGATGTGGTGAATGAAGTGGTTGATGAACATATTCCACCGCAGAGTTTGGAAGAGCAGTGGGATGTGAGTGGTTTGGAACAGCGTCTTGAGAATGAATTTGCCGCTACCATGCCCATCCAGAAGTGGTTGGATGAAGATGATAATCTGCATGAAGAACCACTGCGTGAAAAAATCCTGGCAGTTATCACCGAAGCCTATGAAGAAAAAGTTAAAGAGATTGGCCCTGAAATTCGCAAGCTTGAAAAACATATTATGTTGCAGGTGTTAGATAACCTATGGAAAGAGCACTTGGCGACTATGGATCATTTGCGCCAGGGTATTCATCTGCGTGCCTATGCCCAGAAAAACCCCAAGCAAGAATATAAGCGGGAAGCCTTCAGTTTATTCGAGTCTATGCTGAGTAGTCTGAAACATGATGTGGTGCGTTTCCTGGCCAATGTCCGCATTCAGCGCGAAGATGAATTGGAAGAACTGGAACGCCAGCGCCGTGAAGAACAGGCGAGAAAACAAATGGAATTCCAGCATGCGAATGCTTCGGCAATGCCAGAGCAAGAACAGCAGGCTACTGCAGAAGAACAAGCACCCTTTGTGCGCCAGGGCGCAAAAGTCGGTCGTAATGACCCTTGCACTTGTGGCTCAGGTAAAAAGTATAAGCAGTGCTGCGGCAAATTGTCGTGAATTTTTAAACCTATAGAGAGTATTTATGGCAGTCGGCGAAGGCAAGTTACCACCGTTGTATCCTGTTAACGGTTTTCGTTTAGGCACCACCTCAGCGGGTATTAAAACCCAGGGGCGCCAGGACCTGGTGTTGATGGAAATTGCTGAAGGTGCCAGTGTCGCCGGTGTTTTTACTCGCAATGCCTTTTGTGCTGCGCCAGTTCAACAAGCTAAGAAACATTTAACCGCTGCTACTCCCCGTTATTTTATTGTTAATACCGGCAATGCCAATGCAGGCACCGGCGAGCAGGGCTTGCAGGATAGCCAAGCCACTTGTGAGGCTGTCGCTGCACAGGCTAGTGTTAGTGGCGATCAAGTACTGCCTTTTTCCACCGGTGTTATCGGTGAGCCCTTACCGATTGATAAAATTATTGCTGCGCTACCGGCAGCACAAACAGCCTTGGATAGTGATGGCTGGGAACAGGCGGCCAGTGGCATTATGACCACGGATACTCGTCCCAAAGCGGCCTCTGTGCAAATCGATTTATTGGGTGAAACTGTCACCATTACCGGCATTGCCAAAGGTGCCGGTATGATCAAACCTAATATGGCGACTATGTTGGCTTATGTTGCTACCGACGCGGCCATTGACCAATCCCTGTTACAACTAATGATTAACCAGGCCGTTAACCAGTCTTTTAATCGCATTACCGTTGATGGCGATACCTCCACTAACGATGCCTGTATGTTGGTGGCCACAGGGCAAGCATCGGCTGAGCGTATCAGTGACCAGCAACATCCGTTTTACCAGACACTTCAAGATGCCATTACCACCGTTTTTATTGAACTGGCACAGGGCTTGGTCAGGGATGGTGAGGGTGCTAATAAATTTGTCACCGTTGCTGTAAGCGGTGGCCAAAGTGAAGAAGAGTGTTTAAAGGTCGCTTACACCGTGGCTGAATCTCCCCTGGTAAAAACCGCCTTATTTGCCAGTGACCCAAACTGGGGGCGCTTGTTAGCTGCCATTGGGCGCGCCGGTATTGATACGATGGATGTTGACCGTGTTTCGGTGCATTTAAATGATGTGCTGATCGCAGAAAACGGTTGTCGCGCTGCCAGTTATACCGAAGAGCAGGGCAGTGCTGCGATGGAGCCGGAAGAGATAGTGATTGCTATCGATCTGGATCGAGGTGATAAAACCGCAACGGTCTGGACCTCTGACCTTTCTCATGATTATGTTCGCATTAATGCCGAATATCGAACCTGATGCCCTCTAACACTCATCCTAAGCTTGTGCATGTGGCTGTTGGTGTGATTTTAGATAGCCGCCAGAATATCCTGATTGCCCTGCGCCCTGAGGATAGCCATCAAGGGGGATTGTGGGAATTTCCCGGTGGCAAAGTAGAGCAGGGAGAGCAAGTGGAAACCGCTTTATCTCGCGAGCTTTATGAGGAGTTGGGTCTGGAGTCCATTAGCTGCCGCCCACTGATTGAAATCCGCCATGATTACCCGGATAAATCTGTACTGCTGGATGTCTGGTGGGTGGATAGCTTTACTGGCCAGCCAGAGGGTAAGGAAGGGCAACCCATTAAATGGGTAAATACCTCGGAGCTACCCGATTATGCTTTCCCTGAAGCCAATAAGCCTATTATCCATGCGGTTCAGGTGGGTTTAGAGTCGGTCCGCTAAGCTGGAATCCCTGGCAATTTCTGGTAGAATCTCCGCCCTTCTCAAACACAATTGATTTAAAACAGGGCATTTACCATGAGTCTTGCTACGAAAGTATTGGCAGTCAATAACGATCTTCCTATTCGCACAGAACAAGCTGTTCACAGCGGTAAAGTTCGTTCCGTTTATTGGTTAACCGCAGAAGACAGCCGTCGCCTGATTGAAGAAAAAGGCTACGATGTTGCTATCGATTCCGAGCTGGCAGTGATGGTAATCAGTGACCGTATTTCTGCCTTCGAGTGTATCTGGCATGGTGAAGGCGGTATGAATGGTGTGCCGGGTAAAGGTGCTGCACTGAATGCTATTTCTAACCATTGGTTTAAGTTGTTCCGCGAACAAGGTTTGGCCGATAGCCATATCTTAGATATTCCCCATCCGTTAGTCTGGATTGTACAAAAAGCCAAACCCGTCATGATCGAAGCGATTGCTCGCCAATATATTACCGGCTCCATGTGGCGCTCTTATGCCAAAGGTGAGCGTGAGTTTTGTGGTATTGCGATTGCCGATGACTTAGAGAAAGATCAAA
>JAAELM010000060.1 GCA_024226635.1 Oceanicoccus sp.
TATTTGCCTTAGGCAGCTTATCGTAAACAACTAATCTGATAATCTTTGGCACTCTGATCTCAAGCGAAACGGTCTTGATGCTTTCGTATTGGTCATCATCCGATAACCCGCATTCTGCCTTGAACGCGGAAACATCCACCCAGCTTGTAAAATCGTAGGAGTTATACTGTCCGTCATCTACAGACACAACTTCGGCGCTTTCTTTACACAGCATCGCAAATGCCTTTTTTGCATTTACGACGTGTACAGCCGCAAAGAATTTGTTTAAAACCAAAACACTGGATTCCAACGCTATGACACTCTGCATAAAGACTCCCATTTAGCTCTAAAAACCAAACGCGTCAGATTGCTACGCAATACCACCAGCGACAAGGTCTCCCACCTCAGAAGTGGAATAGCCCATCTGGCCCGCGTTTACGCCCTTGAGCTTGTTACCTATAACATCTATTACGGCTCTTTCAATAGACGCAGCAGCTGCGTCCTCGCCTAGCTGCTCAAGAAGCATAGTACACGCAAGTATAGCGGCAACCGGATTAATAACGTTCTTGCCGGTGTATTTCGGGGCTGAACCTCCAATCGGTTCAAACATGGAGACGCCTTCCGGATTTACATTTCCACCGGCAGCGATTCCCATGCCACCCTGAATCATAGCGCCCAGGTCTGTAATAATATCACCAAACATATTACATGTTACTATAACGTCAAACCATTCAGGGTTTTTCACCATCCACATACA
>JAAELM010000061.1 GCA_024226635.1 Oceanicoccus sp.
ATGGTACTAACCGTATTGCAATTATTGCTCAGTGTATGTTTGCGGTTGCAGGCTTTAAGAGGAAGGGTGTTTCTAATTTCAAGCTGAGCCTCCTCCTTTCAATACCAGCAATCTTAGGTGCCATCATCGGTGCCTACTTTGCAGTCGACATATCCGACATCCTGTTCAAAAGAGTACTTGCCGTTATAATGCTGCTTGTTCTCGGTCTTATCCTCTGGAACCCTCGTCATGATAGTAGTGGTAACTCAAGTAGTTTAGGACACCGCCAGCTCATTATTGCAATGATTGTCTTCTTTTTTATCGGGATCTATGGTGGGTTTATACAGGTTGGTGTTGGTTTTATAATTATTGCCGCTCTAACTTCCATTACAGGATTTAATCTTGTGGTGACGAATAGCCACAAGGTATTTATTGCCGGTATCTATACGATCTTTGCATTAATTGTGTTTGCATTCAATGGCAAAGTGTGTTGGGAAATTGGACTCTGCCTGGCCGCCGGGATGGGACTTGGGGGTTGGATTGGGA
>JAAELM010000062.1 GCA_024226635.1 Oceanicoccus sp.
GGCCTGAAGCCCTGGCGCGGGTGGCCAGTAACTCTGTGCTTATGACCAAGGCTCTGGAAAAAGTTATTGCGCCTGATGGGCTTGGGATCTATCAATTTAACCGAGCCTGCGCGGGGCAAACGGTTTTCCATTACCATATGCATTTAATCCCGCAGTTTGAAGGCAAAGATATTGGCATCCATTCAAAGCAGGCGGGTGACCCTGAACAATTGGCAGCAATGGCTGAGCAGTTAAAAGCCGCTATACAATAATGGGGCTGAGAGTTAAGCGGCGTTTATCTGGCCTTTGGTTTCTTGCCAGTTATCAGGCACCTTACTGATGCCTAAAGAAGAAACGGATTTACGCAAAACACCTTCTAAATCCAGAATGCCTTCTTGCCCCATAGCGGAGGTGTATTCGGCAATGACCTCATCAACAATTTCCATACTATCATTCACAAGGACCACGCCCTGTTCAGTCAGTTCGATGATTTTGGCGCGCTTATCGCTTTCATCAATATGGCGTTTAACATAGCCAACCCGTTCCATTTCTTTAACCAGCTTACCCATGGCTTGTTGGGTAATACCGGCGCGTTCTGCCAGTTCGGTTAATCTGACGGCTTCAAACCCTAAATTAGAGAACAAGGATGAATGTGAACGGCGTATCTTAGTGTGGCCACGCTCATGACACTTCTTTAGTGACCGATGATTGAAATCCTTGGCTAAATCTAACAGTAGTTTGCTGAGGTTATTGGAGAGTTTTAAGGCGGCATCGATTTTAGGGATTGAATTCATAATGCACTACTCTAATAGTTGGTTAACAGGTTAAATAGTTCTGTTATGTCTAAGTACTTAAATCTACCTAGTGATGCATATACGGCTACACCATATATATGGATCAACTCAATGTCTACTCTCCAAAATGTTATTATTAACATTGGCTTTTTTTATATAAGTTATTGATATTGTTGGTTTTAATTAGTCTATCTTATCTGTAAGTGATATAGGGTGAACGTTGATAGCAGGCAAAAAGCCGTTGGCAGGTGATGTGCCCGGATATTGACCACCCCGTGCCAAACAGACAATAAGCCTGTACCATGCGGCGCTGATTTATGTCTTACTTCGGACCCCATTAATGAAAGTTATAACCGTCAATACCAATGGTATACGCGCCGCCGCCCGCAAAGGCTTTTTCGACTGGTTAAAAAAGCAAGATGCGGATGTGGTTTGCATCCAGGAAACCAAAGCCCAGATAGATCAACTGACTGACCCTATGTTTCACCCCGAGGGTTATCATTGCTATTACTACGACGCGGAAAAGAAGGGCTATAGTGGTACGGCCCTGTACTGCAAGAAAAAGCCCAGCAAGGTTATACGGGGGTTGGGTTTTGATATTGCCGATACCCAGGGCCGCTATATCCAGGCGGATTTTGACGGTGTGAGTGTGGCCTCAATCTATTTACCCTCCGGCTCCAGTGGTGATGAAGCCCAGGCCCGCAAAGATGTGTTTCTCGACAAAATCATGCATCACTTTAAGGCTATGCGCCGTAAACGCCGTGAGTTTATTTTTTGTGCCGACTGGAATATCTGTCACAAAGAAATCGACCTGAAAAACTGGAAACCTAACCAGAAAAATTCCGGCTTCCTGCCCCATGAACGGGAATGGTTAACAACTTTGTTTGACGACGTAGGCTATGTCGATGCCTTTCGCGAGATCAATCAGCAGGAGGAGCAATATACCTGGTGGTCAAACCGAGGCCAGGCCTGGGCCAATAATACGGGGTGGCGTTTGGATTACCATGTAGTAACACCGGGCTTGGTGGATAAGATTCAGTCAGCCTCCATTTACAAAGAGGAGCGCTTTTCCGATCACGCCCCCTTTATCATGGAATACGATATAAAGTATTAACAGCAACGTGGTTCCCTGGCGATATTGTTGCCACTTTCCACCAATCCAGTTAAAGTACGCGGCGATTTTAGTCAGCAATTAATAAAAGGTTATCCCCATGAATTTTATCTCTTCAGCCCATGCTCAAGCAGCCGGTCAAGCCCCACAAGAAGCGGGCATTATGCAGCTGGTCCTGATGGTCGGCCTGTTTGTCATGTTCTACTTCATCGCTATCCGTCCCCAGCGTAAGCGCCAAAAAGAACATGCCGAATTAGTGACTAACCTGGCCAAGGGCGATGAAGTCATTACTACCAGCGGTATTCTCGGTAAGATCTCAAAATTGGATGACAACTACCTGATACTTCAAGTGGCTGATAATGTTGAGCTAAAGTTTCAGAAGTCATCCATTCACGCCGTTCTGCCCAAGGGCACATTAAAGTCTATCTAAACGGTAGGGTGGATTATAATCCACCTTTTTTGATGCCGGTTTTTTGGTGGATTGCAATCCGCCCTACGAAAGCCGGTATTGATTCACCCCCATCTTCCGCTAGACTGCTGTTATTGTTTTGACATCCAACAGGCTTAGCTGATGATATTTTCTTATCCGCCCCGTTTAAAGCTCGCTCAAACTCCAACTCCGTTAGAGCTTTTATCCCGTTTTTCGGCTGAAATTGGCGGCCCCCGTATTTGGGTGAAGCGCGATGATATGACCGGTAGTGGTGTCAGCGGCAATAAAATCCGCAAGTTGGAATTTAGCCTGGCCAAAGCCTTGCAAGATGGTTGCGATACGGTGATCACCTGTGGCGGTGTGCAATCCAATCACTGTCGAACCACAGCGCTGTTATGCGCCCAGCTGGGTTTACGTTGTCATCTAATTCTTCGCGGTAGCGAGAATAGCGAGACCGATGGCAATCTGTTACTCGACCGTTTGGTCGGCGCAGAAATCAACTTCTATA
>JAAELM010000063.1 GCA_024226635.1 Oceanicoccus sp.
CTTCTTATCCTCAGAAACGATGAGCCATCGTTCAGTTCTTGATTCAGCTGCAGCGTTACTTGCTGTCGCACATAGACAAAACAACAGCATTAAAAAGCGAGCGTCCATATTGATGTATCCGAGCATCTAACGCCTTGGGCACGCGTCGCGTGCCATAGTTTGGGACACGCGATAGTGTGTCCCGGTCGCTTGCCCCAACTGGTTATATGGCGACAAACTCACGACCCTAAATTGAAACGAATTATTTGCCGGCAGTTGACGGCCTTAAAAGCCTCATTATCCGAATCGCTACTACCTGCCCCTAGTTTCAACTTATTTAGCCTTTCAACTGCACTAAGTACCGACTGATCGTATAGGTTTTCCGGACTAGCGTCATACACGGAGTAATCCCTCACTGCCCCGGAAGACGTGATCGAATACTGCAAAATAACCCAACCCTCTTGACCAGCCATTTGTGCCCGTCGAGGGAATATGGGTGCTAGGTAAAGTGGGCAATCAGCTGTGTTTTCAGCGTTATACCCAGTAGGGGCCTCTCTTGGTGGAGGTTTCACCGTTTTCTGGACCGGTGCTTTCGGAACCGTTTTCTGGATGGGTGCTTTTGGAGATGAAGCGCAACCACCGAGCGCAAGCAAAGTCGCAACAAGTATCGCTAGCTGCGAGTGGAAGGGAGTACTCATAATTTATTTCCTGTAGCCATATAACGCCCACAACAGCGGCCAGCCGAAGGCTGGTCCGGTTGCTTGTGCTGGTTATAACTCACTTACCCGGTTCTAACAGCATTTTCTGTAGGGGCTGCTGATACTCTGGATACGTTTCCTTTAGCGCGTCTTCAGCATCAGAAAACCCATCTGAAACAACAAATGCTACGTCTTTGTCAGTTGAGGTATACCGGCCCTTGTCACCCACTCCTTGTACTTCCAGGTCGCCAATGTAAATTGCTTCACCAGCAGTAAGCGTGAACGGCCGAAGAGGAAAGTCTTGATTTGGATCATAAGGTCTATTCGCAAAAACTGGCATGTTTAGATATATGTCATCCGCCCACAACTCCTGAATGTAATAACGACCAGCTTTGATATGAACTGCTCTGGGTGCGCCTCTATTACTTGAGCGTAAAAACCAGTTTTGGGTGCCTTCTTCCCGGAAAACAACATATAGGTCATCTGACTTGCCGATGTCCTTTTCAGAGTACACTTCGCCGTAGCGGTTGGCTTGAAAAACGACAATCCCCTCCGTAGCTAAGTTAGGAATTTTCTTATCATCAACATTAACCATTCTTGCCGGAACACAACCAATCAATAAAACGGTAGTACTGATGGCCAATGTGCTTACTAAATGCTTTCTGAACATAGAATTATTTCCCGTAACTAAACTTTAAGAGTTATAACGCGTTGGGCAGGGGCGTGCTGATAAGCACGTCCTGCGACTGAAAGGAGCTTCTTGCCCCAACTGGTTAGATACCCGGTTTGCAAACATATTCATTGCTCAAC